>CALUUV010000027.1 GCA_944324055.1 Candidatus Gastranaerophilales bacterium
GCAAGATGAGTACAATTTCACAATATACATTTACAAATGCATTTAATACAGACAAATTAACACAAAGACAAGTTCAAGAAATGGGCGTTCAAAGCTACACAATCCAAGCTGCAGATACAGATGGAAATGGTGAACTAAGTTTTGAAGAAATCATTGCAAACACAACTCTTTGTGACGAAATCATTAAATATATTAATTCAGCAAATGCAACAACACAAGCAGCACCTAAAGAAGTAGAACAAGCACCTCAAGAAGAAGCTAGTATTTCATATGAGGCATAGCTGATATATAAAATTTAATATTACAGTTTAGCTAAGACGTATCATATTGGTACGTCTTAGTTTTTATTGTATAATTTTTTTATGGCTATTTATTTTTTCTATGGGGATGAAGACTATTTAATAGATGAAGAGTTGAAAAAATATAGAGACAAACTCGATTCAAACTTTTCTGCTATGAATTATGCTGTGCATGATAACCCATCATACCCTGACTTAATAGCAATTTTAAGAACTCAACCTATGATGTTCGGAAAACTTATGATTGTTATTAATTGTGAAAAAATTCTATCATCCAGTTATGAAGATAATCAGATTAAAGAAATATCTAATGCTCTAGAAGATAATACAGATAACTTAGATATTTTCTTTGTAGCCAAATATCCTAGAAATGAAGGGAAAAAACCTGATTCTAGAAAAAAGATTTTCAAAACAATTTCAAAATATAACTCAAAAGAATTTCCAACAATAAAAACATATAAAACAGCTGAGCTAACAGCTTGGATAAATAAAGAAGCAAAAAAACATAATATAACACTTGATAATGATTCAACACTAATAATGATTGAACAAATTGGAAATAATCTAAGAGAGTTTGCAATTGAACTAGAGAAATTGGCGTTATTGGCATATCCGGAAACTAAAATTACAACTAAAATGGTTAACCAGATATGTATATCAAACCAAGATTTGTTTAATTTTACAGACTACATAATGAAAGGACAAAAAGGGAAAGCACTAACAGAATTAAAAAAATTACTTGATAAAAAACACCCTTTAGAAATTTTAGCAGCCACACAAACAATGCTTAGAAAATGGATTTTTATAAAACTAAAATCTTCAACTCAAGCACCATCAGAAATATCAAAATTAGTTGGACAACACGAGTTTGTTGTAAAACAAACCATACAAAAACTTAAAAACACACAACTTAAAGATTTGGTTCACCTAAAAGAAACTCTTACTGATGCAGAATATAAAATTAAATCAGGTCAATCAATAGATATTATATCGGAGGTAGAAAATGCTATTATCCGATAAATATCCATTCCTAACCAATTATTTTGAAAAAGGTATAAACAATAAACTAAACAATAAAGGAATCCCGATTGCACATAGTTTATTATTTTGGGGCAGAGACTTAGAATCACAATACGTTATGGCAAAAGAAATCGCAAGATTACTTAATTGTACAGGTGACCATTCTGATAATTGCCAATGTCTTAACTGTCGTTGGATTAGAGAAGATCAACATCCTGCTGTATTAACAATATCAAGATTGGATAACAAACCTGCAGATGATGATACAAAAACTGTTATCTCAATCAAACAATCTGAAATGATTAAAAATTCTCTTATGACAACATCTGAATTTTATAGAGTATTTATATTCTGTGACAAAGATGATGAAGGTAATATTAAGGGACTAAATCCACAAAATTTCCAAGAAGAAACAGCGAACTCAATGCTGAAAATTATTGAAGAGCCAAATGATAGAATAATGTTTATATTCTTAACTTCAAATAAAGAAGATATTATCTCAACAATAATATCACGTTCTCAATGCTTTAATATTTCTGGCGGAGAAAGAGATAATTTCAACTATGAGTTAATTAACAACCACTTTGCAAAATACTGGGAATACAATAGACAAGATACTTTTGACATTGCGCAAAATTTATTTGAATTATCAAAAGAAACAACACCAACGAAACTTCTTGAAGAAATACAAAATTATATGCTTGCAACTTTAAAATCAAACCCTAATAATACAATGTTTATTGAGCATATCAAAGAAGTTGAAACAGCAAAAAAACAAATTGAACTTGGAATGGCTCCGCAAAATGTATTTGAAAGTTTATGCCTAAAATTAATTAAATAAACTCTTCTAACTTTTTAAATTTATCAAGAAAATATTCTAACCTAGGTTTATCATTCAAATACCAATACCCAATCAATGCTTCAAAAGAAGTAGATTGTCTATATTCAGTCTGATTATTACGTCTTCCAACAGGAATAGAAGCATTTCTTGCACGTCTTGAAATATCTTGTTCATTCTCTGATAATTCGTCATTGATAATGTTTAACAATTCAGCTTGATAACTTGCTCGAACCCTATCAGTTGTATAATTATGCACCAATTTTATATTTGGAGATTTAAAAACTGTATATTCTCTAACAAATAACTCCCAAACAGCATCTCCTATATGCGCATAATGTCTTAATGAAATGTCATCCATTAATCTACCAACTCTCTATACATATTTAAATACTGTTCAGAACTTTTCTTCCAACTAAAGTCAGAATTCATAGCTGATCTTCTCATTGCATTGAATGTATATTTATCTTTATAAACACCTATTGCACAATTAATAGCTTCTTTCATATCCCATCCATCATAACGCCAGAATTTAAATCCTGTTGAATTATCTAATGGATATCCTACAACAGTATCTTCTAAACCACCTGTCGCACGAACAATCGGTAAAGAACCATAACGCATTGCAATTAATTGGCTCAATCCACAAGGTTCAAATTTTGAAGGCATTAAGAAGAAATCGCTACCAGCATATATTTGATTTGCTAAATCACCTTTGTATCCAACATATGTTCTAATATTTTCTGTATTATTTGATAACCATATAAATAAGTTTTCATATGGAGAATCACCTGAACCTAAGAATATAAAGTCAGCTGGTAAATTTCTTAAATCATTTTCTACTTGTCTTATTAAATCAATACCTTTTTGTGGAACTAATCTTGATATTAAAGCAATTAAAGGTCTATCTGGGTTATATTTAAGTCCAAAATATTCTAAGATTTTCTTCTTATTTTCTTCTTTGCCCTCTAGTGAATTTACATCATAATTCTTAAATAAATTCTTATCTGTTTTTGGATTAAATACTTTGTAATCTATACCATTTAAAATACCAACGATTTTATCCGTTTTACCACGCAAAGTATAATCCATTCCTTCACCAAATTCACCAGTTAGAATTTCTTCAGAATATCTTGGAGAAACGACAACTATTCTATCAGAATAATTAATTGCACCTTTCATCCAATTTACTTTTCCATAATGTTCACAACCCCATTCATTGAAAACGATATCTTTTCTCATATTAGAAAAGTCTAATACACTTTCAAACCATTCACCCTGATATGCTAAGTTGTGAATTTCAAACACATTCTTCGCTTTTGACCAAAATTCATCAAATTTATAATTCGCTTTAATATATAAAGGAATCATTGCAGTATGCCAATCATTAGAATGAATTATATCAGCTCTAAAGTTTAACTGTTTTGCATATTCTAATGTTGCTAATGAAAAAGCAATATATCTTTCATGTTCATATTCAGGATCCATCCATTTTGGATATACTTCGTGGAAACAAGAAAAATACCAATCATTTTGAACAAAAAACACATTGATATTAGTATCAGGAAGCTTACACATATGTAATTTAAATTTATGAGGATAACAACCAAAAGTAATCCACATTTCTGAGTTTTCTAACTCTTTTATTCCATATTTAGCTTTGTCGATACATCCATGTAAAGGAGTAAAAATAGCTATTTCAGCATCTTTTTCTAAATACTTAGGTAAACTTCCTACAACATCTGAAAGCCCACCAGCTTTTGAAAATGGAGCAACTTCTGCGGCAGCAAATAAAATTTTCATAACAATCTCCTTTACGAATCTGTTGTATTAGCAGAATTATCTTCAGCAGAATTTGGCGCAGGAGCTGCATCTTGCGTTTCTGAGGTTTCATTTGTACTAGCATCAGCCTCTTGCTCTGCAGCTGCTTGCTCTGCTTCAGCTTTTTTAGCCTCTACATTTTGCTTATATTTTTCAATATATTCTTGATAATCAACTAACATTGTTTGTAAATACTGCAAATTATATCTTTCGCAAGCATAATTAATCTTATATAAAATAGGTTCAATATCTGTATCAACAGAATTTTGTGAAACAATAATATTGATTTGTAAAATATAAGATAGAATTGATATTGCTTTAACATCAGATAATGTTCTTGCAATAGCAATAATATTATCCCCAATTAATTTAGATGCAACATCATATTCATGTAATTCATATTTTAAATTAGCAATAAACCAAGCTGCAAAAGTTGAAATTAAGCCCATACCAGATTTTTGAGAAATTGTTAATACATCATTAAAGATATGTTCAGCTTTATCAACAGATTCTAGCTTTTGATAACTATAACCAATTAATAAATCACACAACAAGCTCCAGAAAGGTTCTTTTTGCGCTCTTGCAATTAATTTTACCTTATAAATATACTGAGCAAACATATCATAATCATTATCAAATTTTTTAAACGCATTTACAAAATGTCCAATAAGTTGCGATGCATTATCAGGTTCAATCTCATTTTCATCAAATTCAAACTCTTCATTATGGAATAATTGCTTTAAGTACAATATTGCTTTCTTACCTGGAATATCCTGAGAAAACATATAATTAATACGTTCAAAGAATTTTTCTAATCCGTTATCACAAACAATTACTCTAGCTATAGCACCATATACTAATATAGTCATAAAGTAATTAACGAAAGCATCTTTAGATACATTGCTTTGCCCTAATTGTATAAATAATTCCTGATTAATAGATCCTATAATCTTATCCAAAACTTCAATACATTGTTGGAACTTACCAGCATTAAACAAAATCTTCACATTAATACAAGAATAGAAGAAATATTTTGATTTTACATTACCATTACCTTCAGCCAATGCTGGATTTAACATTCTTATCAAAACGTGATGCAAACTTTGTTGAGCCAAAATATAGTTTTCACCCATTAATGCAGAGTCCAACATTAATGATGAAGTATTCATAATCATCAAATCATCTTTTTTACGCATACAACTATCAAATATAACTTTTGATATTGCATAAATTTTATGAGATGGATATTTATTTAAATATTTTGCAAGGGTTGTATAAATATGAGTTTTTGCATCTTGAAGCTCGGGTAATAGATTTTTCTTTGGAATATCCTCAATTATACTCAAGAATCTCTTACAATTTCTTAAATATGCATTAAAGTCACCATGACTTATTGCATATAATGAAAGATTATATATTGTCATTTGAGATTCTGTAATTAAGCCTAATGACTTGATAATTTCTAAAGTTTGAGTATGTAACTTTTCGACAATATTTTTAGTAATAATTTCTTTAACTTCATCAGATAAGAAATCTTTAATACAGTTTTTTATTAATCTATAATTCTGAACCTGAACTATTGAATTGTCATAACTTATTAACTGTTTATTAACCAGTGATTCAATTGCTTCATCTAAATTTTCAACACCCAACTCTCTTAAAATATCTACAACCATCTTATCCCCAAGGAATGTAGCATAAGCCAAAACAAAACCTTCATTCTCTGGTAAAGACTCAAAACGTTTAGTTAAGAGTTGTTCTAAAGATGTTGGAAAAATAATTGTTTTTTCTGAATTTAATAGGAACTTACCTTCATGAGAAATAATAACATTTGAATCTTTTAAATAACAAAGTGCATGCTTAAAGTAAAGAGTTCCACCTAAATACTGATCTCGTATTTTTTGGAAATAGAAAGATTCAACGACTTCTGATATATCTTCTTCAATTGTACCTAAAAGCTTATCAAATTCAGTTTTTTGAATACTTATTTCTTTATATGACTCTAAATATAATAATTCATTTATCTCTCTATGAACTAAATATGTATCAGGAACAGTTACAACAAAAGAAATACCTAGTTCTGCAAAATTTTCAACCAAACTTATTATAATTTCTAAAGATGTTTCATCAATTAAATCAAAATTTTCAATATAGATTATTGAACCCTTTTGAAGCTCAATAAATTTGAAGAAAATTTCCATATAAGTCTTTAATGCATCTTGAGGTTCAACATCTTCTAAAGCTTGGTGTGTTAACAACTTATAAACATATTCATCTTGGTCAAATGCATTAATTTTTGCTCTTGAATTTGCATCTAAATTAGCTAACTTAGTATCAAAACGTAAGTAAGAAGCAATGAGTTCTTTAAAACAAGCATAAGGTTCAAATACGAAACCTTCTGAACAAACAACGTGTAAAACATTTTTACCAAGGGAATTCAAAGCAGTTTTTACATCATTAGACTGTAACATTAATCTAGGTTTAGACTTTAATGTTATAAATAAATCACCTTGTGATAAAAATTCCTTTAACTTATCACAAACATCAATACCTTCTAATTTTAAGAACTCACACTTAGTTTGAATACCAATAACTTTATCAGCATACAAATCTATTTCAACTTGCTCTTCTGTTAAGTCAGCAAGTTTTGGTAATTCCTTAGGTTTAGTCAATATGTTTGTACGTTGTTCTTCCTCTTCGTCAACAATTGGGGTTAATTGATCCTTAATTGGAAACTCATAAAACTCAAGTAATTCATCATTTACCTGAGAAGAATATATCATTTCCAATTTGTACTGTCTTGAAATAATACTATTAATATATTGGTCGGTAATTAACTGAAGTCCGTCAGCATAATCTTCTTTTTTAGCATCTGTATTAATTAATTTGATATTTAAACCTGTATTAAATGATTCGTTATCATTTTCCAAAGTACGTTTTAAGATAGTCATTTTACAAGCCATCTTAATACCTTTGGATTTCTTAAATTTATAACTTATTGCAGCAACTTTATCCATTAATTCAATAGCTGATTTTACAGCTTTATTAACAGAACTTGACATTGAAAACTCTCGATAATACTTAATGATGAATGTATTTTCAATTAATTGCGCTCGATTATCTTGCTGCTTTGCATAATTAAATATAAAGCCTTTTAATTTTTTATAAAATTTATTGAAAATCTGCTTATTTTTTAAAGCTGGGCGCAAATCTTCTAAATTAGGGAATGTAATTGCCAAACACGCAAATTCGTCAGTCTCTGCCTCATTCATTGAAATACTTTTGTATGTACTAAATCCACACTTTTTACAAGTCCCATTTATAGTTTTATTAATTTGTCCACAATTATGGCATTTACTAATAATAACGAATCCACACTCTGGGCACAATGGAGTTCTGCTCAATTTATGACAAATTGGGCACTCTAAAAGCAAAACTTTCTTACAGTGCGGACAAACTTTTGCGCTTTCGCTGACTTCATTACCACATTTTGGACATTCCATATAGGTATTATATTATCATAAAGATTATATAGCAAGAAAAAACCTAAAATGAATTAAAATACTCAACCACTGAATTTTGTTTAGAAACATCATCAATACTTATAGATAAAGTCTTTTCTCTTGATAATTCTCCTCTGATAATACTAATAGAAGATTTAGGTATTTTAAATAGCTTTGAAAAATAATCAATTATAAATTTGTTTGCTTTATTATCAACTGGAGGTGCAGTTATTTTCAAACGTAAACGTTCATCATCCTTAATAAATTCAGTCTTACTTGAATTTGGAACTACACGGATATTTATAACGATTGAACCATCTTTTACACTTATAAATGACATACTAAACCATTCTTATTATACCAACGACCATACCAAGAACATTTATATCATTCAAATCACACTCTTTGATAACCCTATCAGAATATGATGCATTATCAGATTTAACGATTATTTGATCCACATTTTTTGCTAAACGCTTTACAAAAAACTCATTTTTATAACAAAAAACATAAACTTTATTATCAATAATTTGTTCCCCTGAACAATGTTCAATAATTAATTTATCGCCATCATCAATAAAAGGAGACATACTATCCCCACGAGCATGTATCATTGAATAAGCTTTATTTCTACTATAATGAGAAAATAAACGCTGAGGCATTGAAACAACTTCCTTATCTTCAGAAAATACAATAGCGCCATTTCCACAACTAGCAAAAACATCTGGATAATAATCAATCAAAACATCATCAGATGCAAGACCTTTTACTTGATTAGTAATATTAACGTTAAAATACTTTTCTATTTTTGCAAGCTCTGATACAGTCAACTCACTATCATTCTTAATCCTGTTACTAATAGTCTGACGTGTAATTCCTAAGCTATTAGCAATCATTGTTTGATTAATAGGCTCTCCTAGAGCGTTAGATAACAATGTAGTTAGATTTTTTAATTTCATAATAATTTTACCCACCAAGTAAATTAACTATTGACATTTGTAAAATAATAGTTTACTATAATCTTACAAATGTATTTCATTAATTTACAATATACTATAAAAATGTAAATGTCAAGCTTATTATAAACACAAAGGGGAGTATTATGAACATATTTAAAAGAAGAGAAAAAACTAACAATGATAAAATTATTTTTGTTATTACAGAAAAATTAAAACCATGGATAGTTATTAGCTGCTTAAAAAAAGAAAATTATCTAATTACTGATAAACAAGCAGAAAACATTGCCAAAATTATTATTAAGCAAGCTATAAAATTTAATATACTTGATGACATAATAAAAAAAATAAAATTTATTTAAAAAATAAAACTTGGGAGACTTTATAAAATGAAAAAATATACACCTTTAATATCCCCCAAAAACTTATCTAAATTATACTCAATATTTGGATATGCTGCTCTTGGATATTATTATGAAATAATAAAAAAACTTTATAATACGGAAAATTTGATATTAGAAGTCAAAAAAATTAGAAAAATTGCAAAAGAAATGAAGATAAAAGAAAAAACTCTTCAGCATTTTATCGAGACTTGTAATGAATTGTACGACGAATCAGGAAATTCCCTTTTATCAAGCAACGGTAAATATTTCTGGTGCAAAAAACTAATACTGGAGAAATACAATAACAAGATAAAACAACATAAAGGAAGGGGGAGAACAAAAATCCCTATTGAAAAAAGTATAAAATTTAAGAATGCAAAAAATATAAATCTTACTCAAGACCAATATGACAAATTAAAACATAGATACGGAGCAGTATTTATAAACAACGCAATACAAATACTTAACACCTGGCTAGAAAAAAAGGGAAGACTCGCAAAAAACTACCTTAACAGAAATAATTATGGGCATTTTAGGCGAGATAGTTGGGTTATTACTGCTACAAAGGAATTACTAAATTCTATTGAAGAACATATTATACAAACACCCGATGGACCAATTCTAATTAATAAAGTTTTGTAACAAACTATATTACAATGATAGACAAAATATCTATTAAAGATATATACTTATATGGTAAGGTTAGAAAACCAAAGGGATATTAATTATTTTTATCGTTTTATATAAATAATAATTAAGAAAACAAGTATCTATATGAAATTGTAATAGTTGTTAGGCTGTCAAAGACAGTCTTTTTTTTATTCCTATGTTGTAAATCTATTATTAATTAAGCCAATCTTTTTTTATAAGTTCATTTAACATATAAAAAGAACCACAAATAACAGTTAAAACATCATCAGAAAACTCAATATCATTGATAGATTTTAACTCTTTAGAATAATAGATACAAATATCTTGTAAAGTTTCAACTGAACAAGAGTTTTCAGAATTAAAATGGTAAAAATAAATTTCTGGGGGATTATCCTCATATTGATTAAAATCGAATAATAAATCAACCATTTTTCTAAAATCTTTAGTTTTTAAACAACCAAAGATAAAACGCTTTTTAACATCAGGGAAATAAATATTCAAATTTTCATTTAATGCCCTAATTCCATTTGGATTATGAGAACCATCAATCAATAAATTTTTATCTTTTATATACTGAAATCTACATATATGATTTACTCTCATTAAACCTTTAATAATAGTATTATCATCAATATTCTTAAATAGTAATCTTATTGCGGCAATAGCCAAAGATAGGTTTTCTTGTTGATGAACACCTTTTAAAGATAAAGAATTAAAAAATACTGGTTCAACAAATGGAGTTGTAAGTATAAACATTGAATTTAATTCATCAGCTCTATCTTTAATCGCTTCAAAACCTTCACTTGTTATTACAGGACATTCAGGTTTTATAATACCAGCTTTTTCATATGCAATCTTTTCTTTTGTATCACCCAATCTTTCAGTATGATCCAAATCAATGTGAGTGATTATAGAACATAAATTTTTAGAAATAACATTTGTTGCATCTAAACGTCCGCCTAAACCTGTTTCAAGTATTGCAACATCAACATTGTTATCACTAAAATACTTAAACATTGCAACTGTCAAAATTTCGAATTCTGTTAGATGAATTTCATTTTTATCAGCTAAATTAATAACTTCAATAACATAGTTAGAAAAATCATCTTCTGAAATATCTTTATCATTGATTTTAATTCGTTCAGTATAATCAAAAATATGAGGACTTGTATATAAACCGGTTTTATAACCCGCTGCAGATAATACACTACTTAATATAGCAGCAACAGAACCTTTTCCATTAGTTCCGGCAATCTGTATGCATTTTATTTTTTCTTGCGGATTATCTAATAAATCAAGAACTGCCTTTGTTCTTTCCAAACCTAAATCAATAAAAAATTTACCTTTTGAAGTTAGTAAATTTATAGCCTCTTCATACTTTGTCATATTAATGTTTCTCTAAACTAATTTCCCAACCATTATTATTGTCTATATTATTATTGCTAGGCATTTCATCATTTAATGAATGTTTTGGAATATATTCTTCTTCCTCATCCTTTGCAACAAAAGGAATTCTAAAACCAAATGTTGCACCTTCACCTAATTTTGATTGAACAAATACTTGTCCATTATGATGTTTTTCGATAGCAATTTTCACTAAATGTAAGCCTAAACCAGTTCCTTTTACGGTGTGAGTATCATTTTCAACTCGGAAGAATCTATCAAACACTTTACTTTGATATTCTTCAGCAATACCAGGGCCTTGGTCTTCAACACTAACTTCTAAATAATCATTTATTCTTGAACGTTCTGCTCTAATCTTGATACGTTTGCCGTCTGGAGAATATTTAATAGCATTTGATATGATATTAGTTAATGCTCTAGTAATACTTTCTCTATTTAACATTACAGGCGGTAAATCTGGTTCAATCATAATTGAAAATACTAAATTATGTTCCTCTGCCAATATTTTAACTTGAGCAACACAATCATTAATTATATCAACAATATTTTCAGATGTTTTTGTTGGCTTAGTATTTTGAGATTCATAACGAGAGAAATCAAGAATATCATTTACCATTGTATTAAGTCTAATAATTTCTTGATTCATAACACCGATAAATTCTTTTTGTGTATTGAAATCAAAATCATTACCATAGTTATACAAAGTATCTATATAACTTCTTAAAACAGTAACAGGAGTTCTTAATTCATGAGAAACATTAGAAATAAAGTTAGATCTCAACTGTTCCATTTCAACTTCTTTTGTTACATCAATAAGAACAATTATGTAACCAACATAATCTCCATTTCTTGAAAACATAGGAGATATAACAGACTTAATAACATTTTTAGCAACTTCAATATTGAAAGATAGAGGAGAATTTTCCATCTCATCTAAAGGTGTATCTTTAAATACTTCAATCTTTTCTTTAAAGCATAATTCACCATTTGTATCACAATATTGTTGAATTTTACTATTTATAATATCTTCATCTGTTACTTCTAATAATTTCTTACCTTGTTCATTTATAAGAACAACCGTATCATGGTTATCACAAACAACAACCCCATTTGCGATACTCATCAAAACAGCTTCAAGTTTATTTCTTTCTAATGTAATACTTTCCATAGTTTGTTCATTATATTTGCTCAATCTATTAGACATTCTGTTGAAAGCATCACATAATTCTTGAATTTCACGGCTTGAATCTTTACACTCAATATTATACCCAAATTCTCCAGAAGAAATTTTTTGCACGCCTTCATGCAACTGTTTTAATTCTCTTGTAATCAGAATTGTATCCATAAATACAATCGCAATAACCGCAAGCCATGCAACAATAAATGCAAAAACTAATGATGCCCTTGTTGTAGTTGATATTTTATCGATTATTGAACCTGATAAACCAACCATAACAGAACCAACAATTGTTGAATCAATACCTTTTCTAACAACCATTGGAGAACTTACAGATATTTTTGCATTTTGAGCTTGGTTATAATAACTATCACGGCTTGAATAGATAATATTTGAATTTGCATCTCTAAACTCAATAAAAGCAATATCATTGTTGCTTCTTAAAATCGAGTCAGAATGTGCTCTTAAAGTTTCAGCCTTTGCAGCTTCTGGAATATCTTTAGTTATCTCAACACTTTCAATAGCCAATGTCTTAGACAAAATTTGACCAAAATTTTTATATCCAGTATTAAGATTTTGTTGGATATTTAAAACAGCCAAGCCAGCAATAAATACTAACAAGATTGTACTTAATACAAAACCTTGTAATATAAGTTTTCTTTGCGCTGTCATTCCTTTAAAACCCAATTTATTATCCATACCCCGAATTATACCATGTAATACTATCTAGAGCAAATAACTCTTGCAACATGTACACCTGATGCTGATGCTTGTATTAGACCTCTTGTAACACCTGCACCGTCACCAATTGCAAACAAGTTTTTAACACCTTCTGTTTCTAAATTATTAGTTAATTTAACCCTTGCAGAGTAAAACTTAACTTCTATACCATATAATAACGTATATCTAGAAGCTGTTCCAGGAGCAATTTTATCTAATGCAAAAAGCATTTCAATAATACTTGTTAATTGCCTATACGGAAGAACAAGGCTTAAATCTCCTGGTGTTGCACATTTCAAAGTAGGTTCAATAATACTTGATTTAATTCTATCAGGAGTAGAACGACGACCATCAAGTAAATCCCCAAATCTTTGAACCAAGATTCCGCCACCTAACATATTTGCTAAAGATGCAATTCTTTGTCCGTATGCAATTGGTTCTTTAAATGGTTCAGTAAATTGTTCACTTACTAAAAGTGCAAAGTTTGTATTTTTAGTTTTTATATTTGCATAGCTATGACCATTTACTGTTGCAATACCGTTATAATTTTCTTGAACAACTTCTCCGTTTGGATTCATACAGAAAGTTCTTACTGCATCACCAAATTTTGGAGAGTGATATATCAATTTTGATTCATATAATTTGTTAGTAATTGGCTCAAATACAGGAGCTGGAAGTTCAACACGAACCCCAACATCAACAGCATTGTTTACCATACCAATTTTATTCTTAGCAAACTCATGAGTTAACCAATCAGCACCCTCACGACCAGGAGCAATGATTGTATAATCAGCTCTTATAGTTTCACCATTATCAAGAACAATACCTTTAACTTGTTCACATTCTACTATTAAATTCTTAGCCGAAACATTATTTAAAATAGTAATTTTATCCATTAAATAATCTTGCATGTTCTTCAATACATCAAGACTTCTTTCTGTACCTAAGTGTCTTACAGGAGAATGAACAAGCTTAAGTTCTGCTAATGCAGCTTGACGTTCTAATTCATCAAAAATCTTTCTATCGGTACCAAAAACTTCATCTGTTGCACCATATTCAATATATAACTTATCAGAATAATCAATTAAATCTTCAACTTCTTTACGTGACATGTAATCAACTAAGTGTCCTCCAACATCCGGAGTTAGAGTTAATTTACCATCAGAAAACGCACCTGCGCCTCCCCAGCCACAAAGAAGTCCACACTTTTTACAAGAAGGGCATTTTGCATAACCTTCACGGAGTAAACATTTTCTATCTTCAATTTTATCTCCTTTTTCAATTAAGACAACTTTCCAATCTGGTTTAAGTTTTACTATTTCCAAAGCAGAAAAAATCCCAGCAGGACCAGCCCCAACTATCGCAACATTATACATACATCCCTCTCCTAGTTATCTATTACTTATTTACGATAGACTAAACATAAGAAAATATAAAGCAAATTTTAATTATTTTTACAAACTATACAAAAATCACATGTTTATAATATAATCATCATGAGGATTATTTATGTTTAACGAAACAAAAACACATGAAATAACTGTCGACACAGTAATATTAACTTTAAAGAATGATGAATTAAAAGTTTTATTAGTCAAAAGAGACAATGAACCTTTTAAAGGCAAGTGGGCTATTCCTGGTGGTTATGTCCGCATGTCTGAAGACTTAGATGCTGCGGCAATGAGAATTCTTAAAGAAAAAACAAATGTAGATAATATTTATCTAGAACAATTATATACATTTGGTGATCCTTTAAGACACCCTGTATCAAGGGTTATTACTTGTGCATATTTTGCACTTATTAGAGCAGAAGATGTTAACGTTGTTGCAACAGATAATGTTGCTTGGCATAAGGTTGAAGACTTACCTGCTCTAGCATTCGACCACAAGGAAATTATTCAATATTCTTTAAAAAGAACTAGAGAAAGATTAGAAATGTGTCCTGTTGCATACCAGTTATTAAATGAAAAATTCACGTTAACTGAAATGCAAAAAGCATATGAACTTATAATGGGTAAGAAGCTGGATAAAAGAAACTTCAGAAAGAAAGTTATCCAAACAGAAGGTCTTAGAGAATTAGAAGAATTTTCTAAATCTACATCAAAAAGACCTGCTAGACTATACACATTTGATAACATCAGACTGAATTCAAAACGTGCACACTTTATTAAGAAGGAGAAAAAATGTTAGGTTTTGTTTGGGCTATTCAAGTTTTATCAGCATTATTACTTATATGTTTAATCTTGTTACACTCACCTAAAGGTGACGGCATCGCAGGATTTGGTGGAGCATCTCAAATGTTTGCGTCACAAAAAGGTGCTGAAAAAAGATTAAATAAGATTACTGCAATCGTTGCTGCAGTATTTATTGTTTGTGTATTTTTATTAGGATTTGGTATCGTTAAATAATTAATGAACGAAATATTTTCAAGAAATGAACTTTATTGGGGTAAGACAGCACAAGAGAGGCTGTCTTTATCACATGTTGCAATATTTGGCTTAGGCGGTGTTGGTGGTTATTCTGCTGAGATGCTTGCAAGAGCAGGAGTTGGAGAATTAACTATTGTTGATTTTGATACTGTATCTAAAACTAATATCAATAGACAAATTATTGCACTTAATTCAACTGTCGGAGAAAAAAAGACAAAGCTTTTTGAAAACAGATTAAAAGATATCAATCCAAACATTAAGCTTAATATAATTGATGATTTTTATACAGAAAACAATTATAATTTCTCAGCAGATTTTGTAATTGATGCCATTGATACAATGAGATCTAAGATATCATTGTTAGAATACTGTATAAAACAAAATATTCCAGTAATAAGTTCAATGGGTGCAGGAAACAGAATAGATCCTACGAAACTTTATATTTCTGATATCTCAGAAATTAAAAATAAAAAAGCTCCATTTGTTTCTAATGTTTTATACCAACTCAAAAAACGTGGAATTGAAACAGGTATAACAGTTGTAACAAGTGAAGAGGCACCAACAGTGCAAGAAAAAATCTCAGAAGTTGAAAATATTACAACAAATTCGGGGGAACAAATTGAGTTTACAAAAATTATTCCATCTTCAACCCCTTTTGTTGCATCAACAGCTGGTATATATATGGCAAGTTATGTAGTTCAAAGGATAATTAAATGAATATATTAGTAACAGGAGCATCTAAAGGAATTGGTAAATGCATTGCAAAAAATATTAATGGAAATATTTTTGCAGTTGGAAGATGTGAAGAAAGACTTAAACAGTATCAGAACTATTTAGTATGTGATTTTGAGAAAGATGTAGAAAAACTTGGCGAATACATCAAATCAAATAATATTGATATTATCATTAATAATGCAGGAGAATATATCTATAAAGAAGCTGATTCAAATACTTTAGAAGATATTGAGCGATTAACAAGAGTTAATCTAGAAATTCCAATGTACATAATTTCACAAGCTTTACCATATATGAAAGAACAAAGATGGGGTAGAATAATTAATATCGGTTCAATATCAGGAGTAATGGGCGAAGCTGGAGCAAGTATTTATTCTGCAACAAAAGCAGGCCTAATTGGGATGACAAAGGCAATAGCATTAGAAATTGCAGAATACAACATAACAATAAACACAATTAACCCTGGTTGGGTAGAAACTGATTTAGGGAATGCTTCTGTTGAGGATTCTGATTTTTCAAAAGAAGAAATTATAGACTGTATCCCTCAAAAACGTTTTGTACAACCAATTGAGATTGCCGGCATGGTAAAATATCTAATATCAGACGAAGCCAAAGGTGTTACAGGTCAATCAATTAACCTATGCGCAGGTTTAACTGTTGGGTATTAGTCTGGATTTTGAATAAAATCAACTAGCTTAATAAATGCATTGTTTAATTTTTCTGGGAATTCATCTGATTTTAGAATTTCCATTATTTTATCTTTATGCCCAGCACCAATTAGCATATCAGCTTTATAATCCCCTGCAGGAGCATAAACTGCTGCTTGAATAAAACGCTGCTTTTCATCTGGAACATCTTCTTTAGGCATTTTTAAAAGTTTTAATTGATACCTATCTATAGGTAATTTAGAGTTCGTATTTTTAAATTCTTCATAAACAGGAGCAAAATCACCATATTCAGGAACTTCTCTTTCTGCTCTTTCTGTAACAGCATCAATCATATCATATACTTTATCTTCATAAGTTTTTTCAGAATCCATTTTATTTACTCCATTTACAGAATGAAAATTTATATTATTTGTATTATTTATTCTATTATTCATAAATACCTCAATTCTATTTTATCATTAATTATCAAAAATATCAGGATTTAATTTTTTGATACTGTATGCTAAAGATTCTGGGAAATATCTAGTTAAATAATTTGTTCTAAATTCAAGACCTGAAAGTTTTTGATATGGAGTATTAGATATTGTATTCCCTTCAGCAAAAACTTCTTTTTTACCTCTATCCGGAGTTCTATTTTCATTAGATTTTGTAAACCCAATAAAGTAATCTATAATATCACGTTCTAAAGAAGGGAAAGCCTTAATAAATTCAGAACGTTCTCTATTATATATATCAGTAAAACCATTATCAGTTGATAATTTTTGTTTTTCTAATATTTCATAATTATTTGTATGTTGCTGACCATCATCAATTAAGAAATCCTTATTATGTCCAAATTCATGTAAAAATGTAGATATATTTTCGTAGCCTCGTCCCATGTGAATATCGTTATTTACAGATGTATAAAATGCATTATTAACATTAGTAGGTCCTAAACTAACCAAACCAGTTTTAGCAATATTAAACCATTCATCTCCAGGAATATTTTCTAAAATTTCTTGGAATGTTTTAAAATTACCTTGGGTAAAACTATCCAAATCAAATTTTACAGATTCTCCTTTGTAATTTGTTACTGTAAGAATTCTATCATCATCAATTTTCATATCATAATTATGTCCATTAGCAGATGAAGAAAAATGATTATCATCAATTACATTAAACTCTCTATGTAAATTTAGCAATTCATTACCATTTTTATCTGTTATCACATAATCTGATACATGATTACCATTAGGAGATTCAGTATAATTATACTGACTTCTTGTTCCATTAAGTGAGACAAAATCTTGCTTTACAATTGTATTACCGGACTCGTCTCGGTATGCTGTACTTAATATTTTTGTATTACCATTACTATCTCTAGTTCTAACATCTAGAACACCATTAATACCTGTTTCAGATATTTGTTCAGATACACGTTCACCTGTTATTGGATCATTATAAACTCTTGTTTCATTTTTTAGTTTTCCGAAAGGAGTATAAGTTAGCTTAGATGATGAATTTCTTTTAACGTCACGTTGTTTTACTGTTCTTTGTTTTTTACCTTGTTTAGACTCAAATGTAGAAACACCCTCTGTAATAGATGTATTTTGAATATTTATATCTGTTAATACATTGTTTATTTTTCCACTAGAGTCTTCTATTGTTAAAATTTGTCTTAAAATTCCTGCTTCTGGAACAAACTGAATTTTAATGATATTTTTCTTTTCTTCTTCAGATAATTTATTATATTGGAATAATAGCTTATTATAATTTTCCTTATTGAAATTACCATCACTTAGTTTCAAATAACGATTTGAAACTTCAAGGATAGATTGAGAATCCACACCAATTTCATCAAGATGTAAAACAGCATCTTTTAAATCATTAGGAAGTCTTGTACCTTTAGAACTTTCTGTGGTCATTGCTTTAGCAAGATTGATTACTCTTTGAACACGACCCGCTGTAATTTCAAAATCTTTAGCTGGTAATGTTTCATATAGATTTTTTACAATATTTGCCATTGCCCCAGAATGTACATTTATAAGCTTACCATTTACATTTGTATTTACATAAGTTGATCTTAGTAAACTAAGTATTAATGCCGGATTAATTCTTTGTTTTGAGTTTTTTACATCATCTAAAACTTTTGTAACTAACTTATTTTCCTCCGGCTGAATAGCTTCAGAATTACGAAGGTACATAGAATTGATAATATTTACAGCATCATCAGAATTTAAATTATAATTCATAATATACTGCTTATAAACATTCAATACATCATCATTGATTGTTCCATCTTTTTTGGTTGAAATTTTAAATAAGTTTTCTATATTTTGTGGTAACTTTTGTCTATTAGCGATGAGAAAACGTATTATATCTGCATACTGCTGTTTAAGATTAGTGTTTTGTGGATATTTCTCAGCAGTTTCTCTAACAGTTTTTAATATTTCACCAGATAAATTGAGATCATTTGCATCTTGCTTTACCATTTCAAAATTAGCACGTGTAATATCATTTGGCATAGCTAATAACATGCTAAGCCCAATTATCTCCCTGTCTCCATTTTGCAATAATTCTTGATAAAACTCCATGGCTTTTGGATTTAGAGATCCATTATCCATTTTGAACCTGTTAACAAATTTTTGCAATCTAGAAAATACAAACATATTATTGATATCAAATGATTTAATAAAATCTACAGTTTTATCATTTAATTTGCCTTCTTTAGAAACAGCTGATTGTACTAAAAGCAATATATTATCTTTTGGAAGCTTATAACTAGCCTTAGAAAGGAGATTATCAAATAGATTAATAATTTTATCTACATCACAATTTCCTTTATATTTAACAGAATTAATAAAACTTGCAATTATCTTATCTGAATAACCTTTAGATTGTAAAACTTCTGATAAATGAACAAGATTAGCTTTTATTTCACCATTTTCGTCAGAACAAGCTTTTCTTAAATAAACTAAATCCCTATTTTTAGCATCAGGATTTTTAGTACGTAATCTTATGTTAGATTCATACCTGTCTAATGATTGATTTGACATAACATCATCAAGTTGTTTTTTATATGAAATATCAGTCACATTATCATCTGTATTTCTGATTAACCTTTGATTGTACTCTTTTAGAGCATCTTCTTGCGATATTTTACCATTCTTTAATCTATCTGCTACATCATGCAACAAGATTAAATTCTCAGCTCTTAGTCTTTCATCAATACCTTTTGGTAATTTAGGTTCTTCAGCATCAAAACCTAATTCTGTTAATCTTAAATATTTATAATGAGCTGTTAAGTATGCATTATATTCTTTATATAAATCATCTGGCATTATATCTTTATTAGTTAATAAATTCTTCATTGGTTCATATAAAGGTTTTAGAACAACATCTTTACCTATAATGTCTTTACCTGTTCTTAAATCGTAAGGAACATGTTCACCTTCACCAAAATCATTTAATTTATCACCACGATATTGCCATTCAAATATATCACCATCTTTGGTTTCAAAATTCATTTGAAGAGCTGTATATCCTGATTTTCTTATTTTGGTAGAAGCATCATCACTATAAACATTTCCAATAGATGCTCTGTCATTTACATCAACGACTCTACTTATAATAGGAAGCTCAATACCCTGTTCTGCGGCATGAGATTTTAATTTATTTAATTGACTTTCTGTAAAATAAGGTATACCATCTTCACCCATATAGTTAGCAACACGAGTCAATTTTATAGTTGCAGTTCCTGCAGCCATTTGATCAATTATTTTCATTAGACCTTGTAAAACATAATCAGACTCGAGTTCTACAGCTTTATTTATAGCAGATTTAGTATCACCCTTTTCTAATAATTCTTTAACTTCAGGATGATCTGCAAATGATTTAGATTCATTAACAGTTCTTACACCTACAGAATCCTTGACACTTCTTATTGCATCTTCTAAAGATTTATCAGGATTTTCGATTAAAAATGTTCTGATTTTATCATGAAGACTTTGTAGGCCTTTGCTTCTATGTTTTAATGTCTCTGATGTTGCTAAACCCGCATCAAGCATAGAACTAACAATATCATTTTCAACTGACAATGCATTAGCTCGCAAACCTTCAGCGGCTTTCCAAACTAATTCTTCTCCTTCTGGAGTCAATTTTTTATTATCAGCTTTTTCTCTATCTGTTAGTTTATTAGGATCAACATAATCCACTAAAGTATTAGCTTTAATCTTTAATTCATCAGGAGTCACATCAGGAACAAGTTGAGTTATAGATTTTAAATTAGAAGGAATTTTTCTAAGGCCCGGTTCTTGTAAAGGTTTTCTTGCTTTAGGTGCAGATGTATTATTTAAATTCTGAATACTAGATTCTGAAGTTGGCGTAATACTATCATCCATTCGCAAAGGGCTATTAGCATCATCCATACCATTTACAATTTCATCAGTAAATCCATTATCATCTCTTAAATTAGAAGCATCATCATTTAAAACAGTAGTAGAACCGTCTTG
>CALUUV010000028.1 GCA_944324055.1 Candidatus Gastranaerophilales bacterium
CCACTAGGGTTTGCATTAAGAATAGCATTACCAGCAATAGAGCCACCATTTAAGTGAATCCAACCATAATCAGAAGTAGCAGTTAAGTTACCACCGATATTAGTGTTTTCCATGTAGAATTGTTTGTCTCTTTGGTGACCATTAATGCCGCCATTTAATTTACCAGCGTGAGCTTCAACATTACCGTTAATTTTAGAATTAATTAAATCGATATTGTAGTTAGCATCAGCTTTTAAATTATTAGTGTCTAAATTATTAATAGTAGCTTGAGTGCCAGCATTAATTTCAGTATTTTGTGCTTTAACATTATATAAAGAAGTATGTTCTTTTGTATTAATAGTTAACTTACCGCCAACTGTTGTTTTTGTATTTAAAGGTTTTGCATTTCCTGCACTATCTTCTGTTCTGTTCATTTGTACAGCTCGTGCATCAAAATTTGCATTTCCTGTTATATCATTTCCTCTGATATGAACATATTGAGATGTTTTTGCATCTAAATTACCTTGGATGTTATTAGTATCTAATATAACATTTGCATCAGAAATTAAATTAACATTTCCAGAACCATCTTTAGAAGTTATAGAAGAATTAGCAATTTGTAAATTGCTCATATTACCAAATTTAATATTATTATTTTTTGATGGGTCATAGTTTTGAACAAAATTTACACCATCTGAAGTTGTAAATGAAATATTACCAGTACCTGTAATATTTGAATCACTTATATTAATACCTTTAGAAATGATATTAATATCACCACCAGATAATTTAGCTTTATCAGATAATGCTATAATGCTATATGCATTATCTGCGAATTTTGCATTAGCCCAATCAATATTTAATTTCCCTTGATCATCAATAAATGCATTCTTATTATAAAAATCTTGAGTAGTAAGTATTAATGCTCCATCTGTTGCGATACTACCACCAGTCATTAACATACCGTTAGGGTTTGCAATAATAATCATACCATCTTGACCAGTAATAGAACCTGCAAAGTTTGACATTCCATGTAGAACATTATTTAAAACTGCATAATTACCATTTAAAAAGTTTAAGATTTGACCGCTACCAACATTTAAATGTCCCCAATTAATAATTGCATCGCCATTAAAATTAAGGTTTGCTTCATTATCATTTGGCTTATCAAATCCAGTGAATCCACCTGTTGAGCTTTCAATATCAGCTCCTGCTCCGCCATCTACGCCTGGTAAAACGTTACCAGTCATGTCTGCTGCAAATGTAATTTGTAAACTTAAAAATGAAATACAAATAAAACTTGCTAAAATCCTTTTAAATAAATTTTTCATACCTACACCCTTTATATTTAGTATTTAATATTATTCCGACTATCTAATAATGAAAAAGTATCCCATTATTGTTCCATAATTCTATCATGTAAATATTGGTGAATATTTTTTTTTGATTTTTCATGTCTGTTTTTTTACAAATATTAACAATAAAAAAAGAGCAATTCAAAATGAATTGCTCTTTTAATTCTTGGCTTAGGAATTACCAAATGCCGCTTCCACCCCATGGGTCTCCGCCGCCGTCGCCGCCCCAGTCGCCGCCGCCGCCAGCGCCTGAAGTTGCTTTTAATGATTTTGGATTTTCCATTTTAACTTCTTTTGCAGATGGTTTTGAATAGTGAACCATTGCTCTTCCTTGGTTAGAAAGTGCTTCAGCACCTTTATTAGATTCAGCTGCTTTTGGAGCAACTTTTACTGCAGCATTTTTAACTGCTTTAGCTGCTTTAGCTACTGGAGCTTTTACAGCCATTCCTGCTTTAATTCCTTGTACTGTTGGCATATTATAATCCTCCTTTGCCTATTATCAAGTCCAATAAAAATTGAATGTATTAACTATAATAATCAAACAAAAAATAATTTGCTATTTATATTTGTTTTTATTTAACAAATTGTAATATTTTATAAGTATTTAATTAAAAATGTTGATAATACTGGGAATAGGGAAAGTATTATAAGAACATTGGTAATACCATAATGTTGTGCTGTTAAACCAATTAATGATAGTGATATTGCAACAACACCCCAAGCAAAACCATTCATGAATCCTGCTACTACACTTTTAAATTGTGGTAGCAAGTTTTGTCCCATGACCATTGTTACTGGTTGTGCAAGCATGGTTGTAAAACCAATGATTGCAAACATTATAAGCGAGGCAACAGGATGATGTTTGTATGTTAACGAAAACATTATTATCATTGGTAATGTAGCAGTCATGGAAAAATAAAGAAGATTTTTTGTCCCAAATTTTGTTTCTATTTTGTGACTGCATAATGAACCAAATCCACCCGCTATAATAAATAAAAATAAGGCTGAACCTATATAAAAAGGTTGATATCCCATATCTTTCCATAGGAAAGGTAGTAATGTGCAACAACTAGTTGTAACTAATACTTTCATCATAGATATAATCATTAAATAGTTCATTTTTCTATTAGAAAGAATTGTACAGAATGTTTCTTTAAATGTTTTGTATTCAGGTTTCTTTTCAATATTAGAAAGTTTTGGGACAAATAGGAACATTGTAAAAGCTAGTGATAACCCCATAATTGACAAAATTGGCATGTGATTCATCCCTAAATATTGGGTTACAAATGCTGCTATTAATGGACCAAATGAATATCCAAGTGAACCCATGCTTATAAATATTCCCATGTCATTTGCGCAAGTATTGCATATTGAAGCAAATTTGTTTACAAATCCACTCGCTTGTGGGTGATAAAAACTACTACCAAGACTTCCTAATACAATGAATAGAATTAGTACATATACATTGTTTGCTAATGGGGTTAAAGGAATAAAGATTGAACTTAATATTAGTCCCCAAAATATAAACACTCTTTTAAGCATGTTATCGGCAAAGAAACCAAAAATTGGTTGTAATATTGTTGAAAAAATGCTTGAAATACTAATGACTGCCGTTGCCATAGCCATTGTAATCCCTAGCTTTGCGGCAATAAATGGCATAATTGGGTTTAGTACTCCTGTGTATATATCATTTGCAAAATGGCCTGCAGATAGCCATTTGATTGCTATTTTGTTTTTATTCATGTTATTTCCTTAAAATTTTAGTAGTATTTTAATTGTATCTTTTTGTTTATTTGCTTCGAATGCTTCAATTGCTTCATCAATAGAATATATTTTTGAAATAAACGGTGCAAAGTTAATTCTATTATTTTTTAATAGTCTTAATGCTGGTCCAAATTGGCCGCAGCGAGAGCCAAGAACTGTTATTTCATTAATTACAATTGGAGCTAAATTAAGTTCTTTACCTGTTGCAATTGTACTTTTTAATACTAAAACTCCTCTTGGTTTTACAAGGCTAAGTGAGGTTTCAAATCCTGAAACTGAACCTGTTGCTTCTACTACTACATCGTAATTATTAGAAATTTTAGTGTTTTCTAATAATTGAACTTTAACACCTTGTTTTTTTGCAATTTCAAGTTTATTTTCATGCTTACCTATTAGTGTTACATCTAGGTTTTGAGCATTTAAGGTAAGCGCAATTGTTAAACCTAATTTCCCATCACCTAAAACAGCAACTTTTTGGCTTGGATCGATATGTAGTTGCTCTGTTATTTCGCATGCCGCTGCTAGAGGTTCTACAAATACAGCTTGTTCATCAGTTACATTTTCAGGAACTTCAAATAATATATTTGTTGGTAGTGTAATATATTCAGCAAAACATCCATCTTTTTTCCAAATTCCTATAGTATGACGATTTGGACAGTGTCTATAATTCTTAACTGCGCACCAAGGACATTCTGGGTCATTGCAACCATAACTTATTTCTGCAACTACTCTTTTACCAACTAATGACTTGTCTTCAGAGTTTACATCTTCTACAATTCCAACAAATTCGTGTCCTAAAATTCCATTGTATCCCATGTATCCTTTTACAATTTCAGCATCGGTATTACATACTCCTGCTAATTTAACTCTAATAAGTGCTTCACCTTTTTGAGGAATAGGCTTATTATAATCATTTTTTATTGTTAAACCTTCTGTATCATTAAAAATTAAAGCTTTCATGTTTATACTCCCTATCAACTCTTCTTTATTTAATTTTAAAACAACGTATATAAAATGTCTAATTATACTACTCCAATTAGTCTAATTTTTTTGAAGTTTATTTAAGTTGCTATCTTTATTGTCGTTTTTACTTATATAGACTAGTTATATGGAGCATTAAGCATGGATATTTTTGCAATAATCGGATTATTTTTAGGTATAGGCTTTATTCTTGTTGGACAAGCTTTGGAAGGTGGGAATATAGGTCAGTTAATCCAAATCACCGCTGCGTTTATCGTATTAGGTGGTACTTCTGGTGGTATATTTTTAAGTTTTCCTCCAAATGTTTTAAGAGATGCAATTGGATTATTTAAAGATATTATTTTCCCTCCAAAAGTTGATTTGCAAGGTTTAATTGCTGAAATTGTTAATTTTTCAACAAAAGCTAGAAAAGAAGGTGTAATTGCTCTTGAAAAAGAGGCAATAAATGCATCAGATCCGTTATTGAGATTTGGATTAGAAATTGTTGCGGATGGTACTGATCCTGCTTTAGTTAGATCAATGTTAGAAACTCAATTAGAACAATTAGAAAATAAAGTTAATAGTGCAGCTAAAGTTTACGAAGCATTTGGTGGGTTCTCTCCAACATTAGGTATCGTAGGTGCTGTAATGGGTCTAATTCAAGTTATGCAAAACCTTTCTGATCCTACTAAATTAGGTGAAGGTATTGCTGTTGCATTCGTTGCTACAATCTACGGTCTTGTTGCTGCGAACTTATATATGATTCCTTGTTTTAATAGATTAAAAGGTATATATTCTAAAGTTTTTCTAGCTAAAAATGTTATGATTGAAGGTGTTCTTGCTATTCAAGCTGGCGAAAGTCCAACTCTAATATCAAGAAAACTTGGATCTTTTATCCTTGGTGCTAGTGTAGAAACAATGCAAAGTTAATGATAAAATAAAGATTGGAATAAAATAATGGCCAGAAAACCGAAACCTCAGGAACATGAAAATCTAGAACGTTGGTTAGTTTCTTATGCGGACTTTATTACTTTATTGTTCGCTACGTTTGTTGTTCTATATGCTTTATCTCAGACAGATGTAGCTGAGTTAAGTAAAATTGACCAATCTTTACAAAAAGCATTTTCAAAAGTTTCAATATTACAAGGGAATGATGGTGTTTTAGATTCCGGACAAAGTATATTAGATTCATCTGCTGGAAACAGTTTTATTCAAGAATTAATGGCTGAATATATAAGTTCTAAATATGAATCACAATCATATGAGCAAATTGAAAAATCTATTCGAGAACTCCAAAAAGAAGGAGAATTAGAAGGGGTTGATGCTCAAATTACCGATCAGGGTTTATTAATTTCTTTTGATGAAAAATATCTATTTACTTCTGGTTCTGCTGAATTATCACCAAGTGCTAAAAAATTAATTGATAAAATAGGCGTATTAATATATGAAAAATTTGTAATGCATTGTATTAGAGTTGAAGGTCATACAGATAGTGTTCCAATTGCATCTTCTAAGTATCCTTCTAACTGGGAATTATCAAGTGCTAGAGCATGTACAATTGTAAGATATATGATAAGCAGATTTAAATTTAAACCTGAATTATTTACTGCAGTTGGTTATGCTGATACAAGACCAGTTGATAATGCAAAAAATGTAAGAAATTCTGCATTAAACAGACGTGTTGAAATATTAGTTCTAAAAAATAAATATAATTCTTTAGAAAAAATTAAAAATCCTGTTTTAGGACTTTCAAAAGAACAGCAAGTTGAAATGCAATCAAAAAGAAAAGAGTTAGTTTCTCAAATTAAGGCAGAGCATAATATTTCTCCTGCGGCTAGAGCTTTAATGAAGAGTTCTAAAATAGATAAGAAAAAAGTTATTGATATGAGAAATTATGCAGAGTCTCAAGGAATCAATATTGAAAATAAAGATTTGTATAATAGTATTGAACCTCCGAAGTTTGATAAAACTAAAACTACTTTAGATGAACAGTTACCAAAGAATGAAGATTTTGAATTATGATTGAATATTATATAGGACTATCTTTAGCTCCATCGGCTACAATAGAAACAGGTATTGCAGTATTAGATACAAATAATACTCTAATTCTTGTTGATAAATTTTTTACGATGAAAGATGTTCAACATTTTTTTGATAATTATTCATCATTAAAATATTCAAAAGTTTGTGTTTCTTTACCTTGGGATAATACATTAATGACAGGTAAATGGCGAATTCTATCAAAGCCATATCAATTAATTAATACAACGAATAAGTATGATTTCATTAATGTTGATAACTGGACTCAACGTTTTTCTACTAGAGGTTGTGATTATTTTTCAACTTTAGTTGAAGGTGGTATTGATATTTCAAGATATGATTTATATTTATCAAAATTAAAATTAAATTTATATTCTAATTACAAACAGCGTTCTCCTGCTGATTGTAAATTTTTGCAGAATATTCTAAAAAATGAATTTGGATTTAATGACATACCAACAAATATGATTCCAGCAGGTGCTCTAGAAGCAATGATTGGTGCTTTAGTTGCACGAGAAAAATCTCTTGGAAATTATGAGACTCTTTATAAATTTAAAGGGCTTGATGTTGTAAATGTTTTAGATGCTGGTTTAGTTTATAAAGCTCCTTTAGTCCCTCTAGAGTAAGAGTAGGGTTTACATAATCAAATTTTCTAGTCATATAATTTGATATTAATCCTGATAAACCTCCTGTTGCGACTATTGTTGCTCGTTCTCCAAGTTCTTGTTCGCATTGTGAGATTAATCCTTCGACCATACACGCAGTTCCACGTATTACTCCTGATAATATAGCATCAATAGTATTATCACCTATTGCTCTTTCTGATATTGTTGCATCTAAGTTAGGTAACTTTGATGTGCATTTGCTTAAAGAATTTAGTTGTGTATTAATTCCAGGGGCAATAACACCACCAATAAATTCTCCTTGTTTATTCACGATATCAAAAGTATTTGCGGTTCCAAAATCTACAACAATAACTGGTAATTTATAAAGTCTTGCAGCTGCAATTCCGTTTGCAATTCTATCTGCACCAATTTCATTATTATCTTTAAGTTTTAATTTTATCCCTATATCTAAATTGGTTGATAAAATTAATGACTCTATAGAATAAATGGACTTAATAGCCTCAAATAAGGTTATATCAAGTCCGTTTACAACAGATGCAATTATGCAATCTGTTACTTTTATATCTCCAACAGTATCTATAATAAGTTCTTCATATTTCTTGTTAGAAAAATGAATATTAGAAGGTATTCTTTTTACTTCTAATAATTTATTACCATTATAGATACCAATAGTTATGCTTGTATTTCCAATATCAAATGTTAATAACATACCTAACCCTTTATGGGTTTATTGTATATCAAACATTTGCTTTGTAAATATTTCTATTGTTGGTATGCAGATGATGAACCATTTGTTGTATCTGCTGCTGTTGGATTTGTTATTCCTTGAGCAAGGAAATTTCCAATTTGGCTTGCTAAATGGCTTAATGCATTTGTAGATTTTCTTATAGGATCATCTTCTTCTTCTTTTCGTTTAATTACTCCTGCTGAGTAATCAAATTTTGAGCCTGCTGATTGAACGCCATCAAATCTCATGGGTTATCCTCCGTAAAATAAGGGTTACTTATATATAAAGTATATATATTTTAAATAATTGCCTTATTTAATTCATGGAGTGTTACAAAAGTTAATATTATTGATTATAGATAGTTAGAAAGAATAGATCTTACGTAGTTTTGAGTTTCTTTATAAGGTGGAACACCATCATATTTTTTTACAGCATTTGGACCAGCATTATATGCTGCTAATGCTAAAATAATATTGCCATTGAATCTATCTAACATTGATTTAACGTATTTTACACCGCCTTCAATGTTTTGTCTTACATCCATTGGATCTGTTACGCCAAGTCCTTTTGCTGTTGATGGCATTAATTGCATTAATCCTAATGCTCCTGCTTTTGATTTTGCATTTGGGTTGAATCCTGATTCTTGTTTAACAAGTGCTTCAATTAACTTAGGATCAACATCATATTTGTTAGAAACTTCGTTTATAATTCCTAGTATTTCACTTTTTGAAGGTCTTCTAGAAATATTAATATTAGAAGGAATTCCTGGGTTGTATAAAGTTGCATTTACTTTTTCTGCAGCTTTATTTTTTAATAGCATTCCAAATTGAGATTTTGCAGTTGATTTAAGAACGTTATCAAATGATTGAACTGAATCTTTTGGAGGTAATTCGATTTGATTATTTTTTACAATAGCTTTTTGCCCAGTTAAACTATTTACGTAGTTATTCATTTGAGCATATCTTTGCATTGCTTTAGCTTGACCGCTTGAATTTAATAATCCTTGTAACATTTCTGAAAACATGTACCTTACCTCACCTCAATTAAGATGACGACCTTTTATTAGATATCTTTAATACACACGATAAAATATCCACTAAATGTATTAAGGATTTTTTATAATATGTCAAACCTTGGTATATATTTATATGAACTTTTTAGATATGGGGTTATAAATAAATTATTTATATTAAGAAATATATTCTGCCTGTTGTCAATTTCTCCAGTACAATAAGTTGATGTATTAATTGAGCAGGCAGAATATACGGGAGATAATTGCCCTAGTAAATAGACGAATAATAAAACTTTCATACTTCCCTTGTGCATATTATCAGGATACACGAAGTTTTTTGTTTTATAATCCCTAGTTTATTTAATGCTTTTGGGGAATATTTAGTGGACTAATGTTTTAGCAAATTCAATTGATTGGTCTGTTATTTCTCCACTTGCAAGTTCTGCTAATGCTTTAAGTTTATCATCTTCATTAAGAACATATATTCCAACTTGTGTACTGTCATTTTGAACTTTTTTTACGTAAATATGCTTATCTGCTTTAGATGCAATAATTGCTTGGTGGGTAATCATTATTATTTGACAATTGTCTGATAGTTCTGCAATTTCTTCAGCAACTCTTTGGGAAGTTTTTCCAGAAATACCAGTATCAATTTCATCAAATATTACTGTATCAATATTATCGTGTTGTGCAAAAATTGTTTTTAATGCCAACATTACTCTGGAAATTTCACCGCCAGATGCAACTTTAGCTAAAGGTTTTAATGGTTCTGATATGTTTGTTGAAATTAAAAATTCCACATCATCAATACCATATTTATTTAAATCAGTTTCTTTCACATCAATTTTAAATTGAGCTTTTGGTAATTCTAATTTTTCTAATTTTTCTACAATTAAGCTTGATAAAACTTCTGAGTACATTTTTCGTTTCTCAGATATTTCTTGAGCCAGTTTTGTTAATTGATTAGAATATGTTGAAAGCTTTTGCTCTAATTCTTCAATATTAGATTCAAAATTTACTATTGAAGAGTATTCTGTTTGTAATTTCTCTAGTGTATTTAATACTTGTTCTAAAGATCCACCATATTTGCGTTTTAGCTTATCTAAATTAAATAATCTTTCTTGTATTTCGTTTAATCGTTCTGTATCGTTATCAAGTGATTGAGAATAATCTCGAAGTGATGATGATAAATCTTTAAGAATTTCTATTGCATTAATTAATTCTGATTCTGATTCTTCTAAGGATTCATCCATTCTTGTTGCTTTTGAAAGGTTCATCTTTAATTGTGATAATGCATTTAGAATTGATTCGTCGTCATTATTTATAGTCCATGATACTGAACCTGTTAATTCTTTTAGTTTCTCTGCATTTTCTAATACTTCAAGTTCTTTTTCTAGTTCTGTATCTTCATCATTAGATTTGATATTTGCTGTTTCTATTTCATCTATTTGAAATTTAAGAAACTCTATTTGATTTTCTGTTAAAGTATTTGCATTCTTTGCTTGTTCTAATTTTTGTTTAATATCGATATATTCGTTGTATAAAGATGTGTATTCTTCAAATAATTTTGAACAAGTTGCTTTTGCATATGAATCTAATAAATTAATATGGAATTTGGGTTGCATAAATGAATATGTTTGATGTTGAGAATGAACATCAATGAATTTATCTCTCAAAATTTTTATAAATTCTTGATTTACTAATGTTCCATTTACTCTTGAACGAGAGCCAGTATTAGTTATTTCTCTAGATATAATAAGCTCATTACCAAAATTTTCAATACCATTTTCTTCTAGAAGTTGATTGATTGGACTATTTAGAAATAGAGACAATTCAATATAAGCTCTATCACAACCAGTTTTAATACATTCTTTAGATACTTTAGCGCCAAAAGCTGTATCTATTGCTCCAATAAGAATACTTTTTCCAGAGCCAGTTTCTCCCGTAATAATGTTTAATTTGTTGCTAAATTCAAGTTCAAGTTTGTCTATTAAGATGTAATTTTCAACTAAAATTTTCTTTAACATATCATTAAGTTATCGTAAATTATTTCTAAAATCAATCTTATTCGGAAACGTATCCAAAATTCTTTAAAACTTTATCGTTTTTGCGCCAATCTTTTTCAATTTTTACTTGAAGTGATAGAAAAACTTTTTTCTCTACTATATTTTCTAAATCTAGTCTAGCTTCTGTTCCTATTTTTTTTAATAATGAACCGCCTTTTCCAATCAAAATTCCTTTTTGGCTTTTGTGTTCACAATATATTATCGCATATATTCTATCAATTTCTTCTGTTTCTTCGTATTTATCAACTTTTATTGCAACAGAATGAGGTATTTCTTCTTTTGTATTTAAAAGAATTTTTTCTCTTACAATTTCTTCTACAATTGCTCTCATGCTTTCTTCTGTAACAACATCTTCAGGATACAAAAGGTCTCCTTCAGGTAAGTAGTCCATAATTAATTCAATTAATTTATTTTTATTTTTACCTGTTTTAGCAGAAATTTTTATTACTGGTTTTTCTTCGTTGAATAATGCTTGGTATGATTTATAATTTTCAGTTATTTTATCTTGATTTGATATTTTATCTAATTTATTCATAACAAGAATTACTGGAATATTTGTTTTTGAAATTACATTTTCAACAATCCATTTGTCTCCTTTGCCAGCAGGTTCTGATCCGTCAACTAAAAATAAAACTAAATCAGAATCTGGTACAGATACTTTAGCTTCATCAAGAAGAAATTCCCCAAATTTATTTATAGGTTTATGTATGCCTGGGGTATCAACAAAAACGATTTGACCGTTTTCGTTTGTTAATATCCCTTTAATTCTTTTTCTTGTTGTTTGTGCTTTATCTGTTGCTATTACAATTTTTTGACCTAATACTTGATTAAGCATTGTTGATTTGCCAACATTTGGGCGCCCTATAATTGATACAAAACCACTTTTCATGTTAATCCTTTACTGTGAAATTTTTAAATAATAATACTTGAATGTCTCCAGGGTTTAATTCTGTTGTAATTTTTCCATTTTGGATCTCTGGAGTTATATTTCTTTTTAGTCTAAGGTTAATATATTTATTATTTTGATTTAACCCTTTCACTTTTACTATGGCTTTTGCTGGCTTTTCAAAATCAAGGTTTCCAATCACAATAACTGATAGGTCTCCATTTGAACGAGCATATGCGAAAATGTTTTTCAAATTAGTTTTTAAAGGTATAAACTTCATAGTGGATAGTTCATCTAAATAATAATTTTTGAATTTGTTAGCCATTATAAATTCATCATAGATAGATTTATCTGTTCCACCTGGTTTTCTAGAGAAGTTAAATAAATCAAATTTACCTTTATGATTGAAATAATATTCATCATCTGTATATGTTGTGGCAGCTTTCTTGTTTGCCCATGAGTAATCGTAATCATCACCTGTTGCAAAGCCGTCAACATAGTAAGAGTTAAGTGGTAAAGTAGTATTTAACCATATAATCATTTTTGAAAAATCAGCACCTTTAACTAGTATAGGACTAGTTTCATCATGTGTTGTAAAACTTCCTATAACTGTTTTGTGTTGAGTGTTATATATTTTTTGATTGTGTTTCAATGAAGCCATTAATTCTTTTGATGTTGTCCAGTTTTTAAGATTAAAGAAGTCACCATAATATCCATCAAATCCTGCGTTTAATAGTTTGTCATAAGTTGTAAATGGTGCATATTTAGATGGTGCTTCTGTCCAAGCATTTGAAGCTTCTGCCAAAAACATAAATTCTGGATCTTTTGAACGAGTATATTTTATTAATTTATTCCAGAAAGCATATGTTCTCATTGTTGCAACGTCTGCACGTATGCCATCTGCACCAATTTCCATTGCTAGATCAACAAATTTTTTGTGCTGATAGTACATATCTTCATCTATCTGGCCATTATTCCCTGTATTTAAAACTCTTACATCAGTCCAATCTAATGGAATAATTGGCTGACCTGATTCATCTTTTACAAAAAATTCTGGATGATTTATAAATAAATCATATGAACCACAACTAGGTAAATCTACAATTACTCTGATATTTCTTTTATGACATGCATCTATAAATTGTTTTGCTTGTTCATTAATTGATAATGGCGAGTTTGGAGATTTAAACTGTGGATTTAATGATGTAAAATCAGAGATTGCATAAACGGAACCTGCATTACCAAGAGCTTTTATTTTTCCCACTGGAGTTATTGGTAGGATGTGTATGGTATTTACACCCATTTTACTTAACTCATCAAGGCGGTCAATTGCATTAAGGAAATTTCCGCTTTCTTCATCATTATCAATAATTTCATTTCCGTTTTTATCTTTTGCGTTAAAAGTTCTAATATTAATTACATATATTATAGATTTATTTTGTAGAAATAGACTTCTTAAATCATTTTGCCATTTCCCATTTGCCATTTGTGCTTGGCAAGTTGTTGTACTAATTATTAAAGCTGTTAGTAATGTAGTTAATATTTTTTTCATAAATTTCTCCAATTTTATTTTTAAGATACCATAAATTTTGAGAAATAAGTAATAGTTTTTAAGATATATTTATAAAATTCCGGAAAATATTAATTCCATTTTCTGTTAGAATGGCTTCTGGATGAAATTGAACACCATATACTGGATAATTCTCAATTTTTAATCCCATTAAAATATTCTCTTTAGTATGTGCAATAGGTATGATAGGTGGTTTTATATCTTCAACAATTAACGAATGGTATCTTGTCGCATTAAAACCTTGATTGAACCCTTTAAATAAAGGCTCATCTTGATTGAAATAAATTTTGGAACATTTACCATGCATTGGTTGTTTTGATTCTACAATATTTGCTCCAAAAAATTGAGCAATGGATTGGAATCCTAAACAAACACCTAAAATTTTTTTAGTTTGATAAAAGTTTTTAATTACATCTAATGTAATTCCTGCATTGTTAGGATTTGATGGCCCCGGAGATAATATGATAGAATTAAATTCCATTGTTTTTAATTCTTCGATTGTTATTTCATTATTTTTAAATACCTTTATATTTATCCCAAGAATTTTAAAATATTCAACTATGTTATAAGTAAAGGAATCATAATTATCTATTAGAATCATAATCTACCTCAACCATACCTCTGACTGAATTTATACAGTATATTTTTTCGGCATTCTCTAAATCTTTTTTGTATAAAATTTTTTCATTAATTTTTTTATTATCAATTAGATATTGTCTATAACACCCATTTAATATCCCACATTTTATAGGTGGAGTATATAATTCTCCTCCTAATTGAATAACTATATTAGAACGAGTTCCTTCTGTAATTTCTCCTTTTTCATTATAAAAAATTATGTCAAAATAATCATCTAAAATGAAATCATACCAAGCTCTAAAATTTGTTTTATGTATTAAGAATGGGTTTTTGGAATTAATATTGGTGTTAGCAAGTATGATTTTATTTGATTTAATTTCATTGATATCGCGATATTCTATTTTTGAAAAACCGTTTTTTGAACGTTCATATCTTGCTATACAATCTTTAGATGTGTTAAAAACAAAATCATCTTCATTAAATTTAAATCCGAGTTCTTTTGCTGAGTTTGCAATACGCTTTTTATGATAATCGTATAATTGAATTTCTCCATCTTTTATTAATACTGTTTCAATAAGATTATATTTAAATTCTGTATCTAATATTTTTTTCTTTGTGAGAGTTTCTTCCCATTCCGATTTTGTATTAGAATCCCAAACTATTGCACCACCAACAAAATATTTATAAAATTTATCATCTTCAATTTTATTTTTCTGTAAAATTCTAATTGGTACGCTAAAAATACATTCATCTTTACTTATATAGCCTATAGCACCACAATATATATATCGTTTGAAGTATTCTAATTCTTCAATTATTTCCATTGTTGAAATTTTTGGAGCTCCAGTTATTGAACCACAAGGGAATATTGCTTGAAATATATCGTACAAACTAATATTATTAGCTAATTCTGCTGATATTTCAGATGTCATTTGATATACTGTTGGGTGCGATTCTATTTCAAATAGTTTGTCAACTTTTACTGTTCCAGTTTTAGCTATTTTGCTTAAATCATTTCTTAGTAAATCTACAATCATGACATTTTCTGCTTGATTTTTAATGTCATTTTTTAAGAAGTTAAATTGTTCTAAATCTTCCTTTGAATTATTTCCTCTAGGAGCTGTTCCTTTCATTGGTTTTGTTGTAATTTTATTGTTTTTAATTTTGAAGAACAATTCTGGTGAAAATGATAATAATTCTTCATAGTCATTTGCTATGTATGTATTATATTCTGTTTTTTGGTTTTGTAATAAGTAGTTATATAAAGAGAAACTATCTGTATTAGTATAAACTCTATATGGATATGTGTAATTTACCTCGTATGTATCACCTTTAGAAATATGTTTTTTTATTTTATCAATTGCTTTTGAATATTGTTTAAAACTTATTTCTGGCTCAGAATATATGTTTATTATTTTTCTTGGTTTATACGGGGCGTATTCATTATATTTATCAAAAACTTCAAAATATAATAATGGTAATTCAGATTGGATTTCTTTACCTAAAAATATATCTTTTACTTCATATCTAATATAGCCTAAAAGATATAAATCTTTGTTTCTTAAATCTTCCAGTTTTTTAAAAGCTTCAATTAATTCATTATTATTAAAAGCGGTAATCGTATCAATTGGTTCTAAAAAACACTTATTGTGGTATATTTGCATTTTTATAGAGCTTTCATTCTTGTAAGTGGCCAGAATAGAAATACTGCTTTACCTACAAATCTATCTTCCGGTAAAAATCCCCAGAATCTACTATCTTGAGAGTTTCCACGGTTATCTCCCATCATGAAGTATTGTCCTTGAGGTACGATAAATGGACCGCAATACATCTTGTCATCACAAGGTATAGAATCAAAATCACTTAAAATATAGTCTTCTTCTAGTGGTTTATTATTAATATAAACAAAATAACGACCTCTAGAATTACGTTTAATTTCTAATTTATCACCAGGCATTCCAACAACTCTTTTAATATATGCAATATCCTTACAGAAGAAACCTGTAAGTCTTCTAAATATGCCACCAGGAGTTTCATCCAATTCTACAAATGGAGGGTAAAATACCATTATATCCCCACGTTTTGGTGTTGAATAAAATCTAGAAAATCTTTCAACAAAAATTCTATCACCTTCAATTAATGTTGGACGCATTGAACCTGAAGGTATCCAACGAATTTCCCCAATAAAAAACCTTATTATTGTAACCATTACGATTACAAAGATAATAGTGTCAAATGTCTCTTTTAAAAATGGTTTAATTTCTTTTTTAATTTTTTCTAATTGCATAATTGATTAATAAGCCTTATTAAATAATCCTTATAAATATCATCCTCGAAATCTTGAATAATATCTTTTGCTTTCTCGCAATAATTATGAATTAAATCTAAAGTTTTTTCAATAGCTAAATCATTATATTCAATAGAATTTAACAAAATTATAGGTGCTGTATAGATTTTATCTTTTATGTCTTGGGAGTGTTCTAACCCTTTTTTATAATCAGTTAAATCATTTTTTAACTGAAATGCAATCCCATAATTTAATCCAAATTCTCTTGCTGTATTTATCAATTCTGAACTATTGTATAATGCCATTGAAACCAAACAAGCTTTAAAAAGTTCTGCTGTTTTATATTGTGTTTTTATTAAATAATCTTCGATTGTAGGAATCTTTCCTTTGGAAAAATATTGGTTAGATTCTCCAATACACATTTTAGATATTGTTTCGAAAAATATTTTGACTACGTTATTGTTATTTAGTTCTAATAATTCTTTTGTTGCAAGTGAAATAAGATAATCTCCTGCAATTACAGCTAATTTATTATCATATTTTAAATTTATTGTTTCAGACTCTCGTCTTATAAAGCTTCCATCAATAGTGTCATCGTGAATTAAAGACGCATTATGTATTAATTCGGTTGCTACAAGTATTTTATATTGTTCTTCAGAAATGTTCCCTTTAAAGAATAAACATGCTAAAAGACTTCTTATCATTTTAGATTCTTGAGATAAAAAATCATTAATAATTTTTTTTAAATCTTCAGAATCACAGTTGATATCAAGAAGTCTTTTTTTTATATTTATTAATTCGTTTTCAACCGGTGATATTGTTGTAATCATAAATAAAAGTGTAACACAAATTAATATTAGTAAATACTAAGTCAACTATCTTATTATTTGATTTTTGACGCCGCTTTTATACTATCACGAACCATTTGTGCACCTTTTGCATAAGCAGATTTTGCAATACTATCAATTTTTATTGAGTCATTCATTTTTTGTACTTCTTTTGCCCATCCATAGTATGTATTAGCGACTTTACCCGCTTTTATATCATTTGTGATTCGGTTGTATCTAGCTGTGTCAGTTGTTAATACTTTTTGTCTTAATTTATCTGTTTCTTTGTTACCTTGTTTAAGTATCGCAGTATTAAATCCAACTGCTGCAATCATACCAGTTGCGATAAATAAAGATTTTTTTAACCCTGTATTCATATTTATACTCCTATAAGTTTAGGACTTCTTTAGCACAGTCCACTGCAATAGTTGTTACAAAATCCATGTCTTCTTCATTAATTATGAGAGGTGGATTGAAATAAATAACGTCCCCTAACGGTCTTAAAAGAACACCTTTGTCTAGTGCTTTTTTATATATTTTATAACCAAGTCTTAATTTATTGTCAAATGGTTCTTTTGTTTTTGTATCTTTTACAAGTTCTATTGCATTAATTAAACCTAAATCTCTAATATCTCCGACGTGAGGTAATTTTGAGAATTTTTCTTTAATCATGTTATTAAATATTGGAACTTTTTTATTTGCATTTTCAATAATTTTTTCATCATCAAGGATATTAAGTACTTCAATAGCTGCAGAACACCCAAGAGGGTTTCCAGCGTATGTGTGAGAGTGCATAAATGCTTTACCTTCTAAATAATCTGAATAAAAGGCATCATATATTTCTTGAGTTGTAATTGCAATAGACATTGGCATATATCCACCAGTTAATCCTTTTGATATACACATAATGTCAGGTGAAACTTCCGCCCAGTCAAATGCAAACATTTTTCCTGTTCGACCATAACCTGTTGCAATTTCATCTGCAATTAAATGAACATTGTATTCATCGCATAATGCTCTTAGTTTTTTTAGGTAAACTGGAGAATACATTTTCATCCCTGCTGAACCTTGTAATAGCGGCTCAACAATCATTGCAGCTGTTTCATTTCCAAATTCTTTGAAAGCTTTTTCGGTTCTTTCAAAACATTCAGCATTACAAGTTTTATAATTTTTGCAATATGGACATCTATAACAATCAGGTTTATCAACTCTTATAATATCTAACAGTAGTGGTTTATATAATTTTGTGTATAAATCACAATCCCCAACTGCTAATGCTGCAAGAGTTTCCCCATGATAAGCTTCTGTCATTGCCATAAAACGAGTTTTTTGAGGATTCCCTGTTTGCTTATGATATTGAAAACTCATTTTTAGTGCCATTTCAATAGATGAAGATCCATTGTCTGCAAAATTGAATTTGCACAAACCTCTAGGGATTTTAGTCATTAATTTTTGACATAATGTAATTGCGGTTTTGTGTGAAAAATTTGCAAATATAACGTGTTCTAACGTGTCTAATTGTTTTTTTATCGCATTACTAATTCTTGGATTACAATGTCCTAATAAATTACACCACCAAGAACTTACAACATCTTTATAGCACTTCCCATCTATATCATATAAATTTATTCCTTTTGCATGATCAATGATTATAGGTGGAAATCCTTCATAATCTTTCATTTGAGAACATGGATGCCATATATATTTTAAATCTTCTTCTTGCCATTTATTCATAATTATACTTCCTTAAATATTGTATTATTTATTTCGATATTAGTATCATTCTTTTTTACTTTTGCTAATATTTTTAAACCTGTTAAATCTTCAATAACTTTAGCATTATCTTCATACATAAAGTTATCAATATAATTATTTAAGATAATTCCTGCAATAGGAATATCTCTATTTTTAGCATATTCAACAGTTAGTAATACTGAATTTATTGTTCCAAGTCCACCGTCTGCGACTATTATAATACTACTGTTCATATCTTTAATTAAATCATTCATTAAGTAATTATTTTTTAGATTGATAGGGCAAGTTATTCCGCCTGCTCCTTCAATAAGAAGATAGTCAAACTCTCTTTTTTTATTTTCAAAATCTTCTAATATTTTATCTTTTGATATCTCTATATTTTGTCTTTCTGCTGCCAGATGCGGAGATACGGCTTCTTCAAAACAATATGAAAGACAATCTATCGGCTTATAATTTAAGCCAGATGTTTCTATAACTTGTTTGCAATCTCCTGGGATAAGTTCATCATTATTTTTTATTGCACCACTCAAGACTGGTTTATAATATCCACAATTAAAACCCAGCTCTCTTATTTTTTTGACAATCAGAGCTGAAACGTAAGTTTTTCCTATGTCAGTTCCGGTTGCTGTAATAAATAAACATTTTGTCATTTTACTAACCTCCCGGCTATGATTCTAATCAAATTTAAAATTATAAAAATCTTTTTCTAAAAATACTAAAAACGGTATTAATTCAAGACGTCCAATCAGCATATTAAAAATCATAATAAGTTTTGATGATGTATGCAAGCATTCAAAATTGCTCATAGGCCCGATAATTCTGCCAAACCCGGGGCCGATATTTCCGATTGAAGTAATTGAAGAAGATATACCAATAACGATACTTTTTTCTATTATTGATATTGCAAGAACTGCAATCAGGGCAATTGCAAGATAAAACATTATGAAACTTATTGTCTGGCTTAAGACGTCTTTTGATACAATGCTATCGTTAACTTTTATATTTATAACCGCATTAGGATGTAATATTTTCTTTAGTTCCATTTTCATAATTTTGTAAACCAGCATCCAGCGTACAATTTTTATCCCGCCGCCGGTTGAACTTGCGCAGGCTCCTGTGAACATCGCAAGAAACAATAATACTTGAGATGTAAATGACCATTTTGCAAAGTCGACACTGGCACTGCCTGTTGATGTCATAATAGATATTACCTGATATGCTCCGTGCGTGATTGCATCGAATATTTTGTAATGGTCGTTCAAAACAAGAGAGGTTGCAACTAATAATGAAATACCGGCAAAAACACCAAAATAGACTCTGAATTCTTCATTCTTCCACATTAAAAGCGGGTTTAATTTTGTGTATGCTCTGTGCTGCAGGTTGAAGCTGGATCCTGCAAGGAACACAAATACCATCATAATCCAAACAATACAATTAGAATGGTATCCCATAATGCTTTCAGAATTTGGAGAAAAACCGCCGGCCGCAACTGTTGCCATACTGTTACAGATTGAGTCAAACAGTGGCATTTTGGCAATCGTAAGACAAATTACCTGAACTATAGTAAGTCCTATATACACAAGCCATAGAGAAGATGCAGTGCTTCTGATTCTCGGCGTAAATTTATCTTCCGTAGGTCCAGGAGATTCCGCAAAAAACATCTGTCGTCCCGCTATCGCAAACTGAGGTAGTATTGCGATAAACAATACGATAATCCCCATACCGCCAAGCCAATGAGTAAAACATCTCCAGAACATTATTGCATGCGGATAAGAAAATTTTGTTAATATTGTTGCTCCTGTTGTTGTAACCCCTGAAACAGATTCAAATAATGCGTTCACAGGGGAAATATCATAAAACATATAAGGTATTGCAGCTATAAAACTTACTAAAATCCAGGACAATGTTACAATAAATAAACCTTCA
>CALUUV010000029.1 GCA_944324055.1 Candidatus Gastranaerophilales bacterium
TGGTTTTTCAAATTCCAGTACTGACATATAACTTACACTCCGTGCATTTCTAATATTTTTGCTAAATTATCTCTTAATTCTGAACGTTTAAATACCATATCTACTTGACCAAACTTAAGTAAATATTCTGCAGTTTGGAAATCAGATGGTAATTTTTGACGAATAGTTTGTTCAATAACACGTCTTCCTGCAAATCCAATTCTTGCTCCTTGTTCAGCAATAATGATATCACCTAAAGTTCCAAAACTTGCTGTAATACCACCAAATGTAGGTTCAGTAAGAACGTTAATGTATAACAAACCAGCTTCATCTAATCTTGCTAATGCACAAGATGTTTTAGCCATTTGCATAAGAGATAACGCACTTTCCTGCATTCTTGCACCACCAGATGAAGTGATAGCAATAACAGGAAGTTTTTGTTTGATACCTTCTTCAATTATTCTAGTAACTTTTTCGCCAACAACACTACCCATTGAACCGCCCATAAAATCAAAGTCCATAATAGCAGCTGCAACTCTATGACCTTCAATAGTTCCAATACCAGTTATTACAGCTTCATCAAGGTTTGTTTTATTATGAGCTTGTTCTAATCTATCTTTATATGAAACAGTGTCAACAAATTCTAGTGGATCTGTTGGCAATATATTTTTATTAAGTTCTTGAAAAGAATCTTTATCAAATAATTGAGCGATTCTAGTCTTAGCATTTATTCTAAAATGGTACTCACATAATGGACATACCATCATATTTTCTTCTAATTCTTTTTTTGTAAGTTGAGCTTCACAGTGAACACATTTTACCCATAAACCAGGAACAGTTTCTGCTTCCATTCTTGCTTCTCTGGCTCTGCGTTCAATTTGTGCTTCTTTACGTTTATCAAACCATTCTTGTATCGTCATTAACTTTATTCAGCTAGAGCGCTGACCTCCATTCCCTAATACTACGACATATGCAATTATACACTAAAAATATGATAAGTCTAGAGTTTTTTCTGAACGGTAAAATTAAAATTAACAAATTAAAATACAAAAACTCATCATTAAAAATAATATGATTAAAAAGAAATTCACTATATATAATATACTTGCACTAAAAGTTTGTTTGAGATAACCTTAAAATGGTTAAATATATAATAATAAGGGAAATAAAATGAAAATAGATTTAGAAAAAGAATCAAATAATATCGCAAAAGTGGAAATCGAAATTCCAGCAAAAGACGGAGTAGATGCTTATAACAGAGCTGTAAAAAATTATGCAAGATATATGAATATTCCTGGATTCAGAAAAGGAAAAGCTCCTAGAAACATTATTGAACGTAATGTTGGAGTAGACAGAATTAAAAGTGAAGCTTTAGAAATCTTATTACCAGAAGTATTCAGCACAGTAATTAGAGAAAACAAATTAGATGTAATTTCTCAACCAACTGTTGAAAAATATGAATTTGAAGTAGGTAAAGATATTAAATTATCTGCTAAAATTGAACTTCGTCCAGAAGTTAAATTAGAAACATACAAAGATATGAAGGTTGATGTTGAAGAATTCAAACACGAAAAAGATGCGTTTGATAAATCTTTAGAAAACCTTCTAGCTCAATCAGCAAAATTAGAATTAGTTGTTGATAGAAAAACAAAATCAGATGATATCATCGTATTCGATTTTGATGGATATTCTAACGGTGAAAAAATTGAACACGGCGATGCTAAAAACTATACATTAGATTTAGCAAATTCTAGCTTTATCCCTGGATTTGCTGAACAATTAGTAGATAGAGCTTTAGGCGAAGAATTTGAAATTAATGTTACATTCCCTGAAACTTATCACGAAAAGAAACTTGCTGGTCAACCTGCAACTTTCAAATGTAAGATTAATGAAATTAAAACAAAAGTATTACCTGAATTAACAGATGAATTTGCTCAAAAAGTTGGTCCTTTTAAAACTGTTGATGATTTAAAAGCTGACATCCAAAACTACTTAGATAAACAAGCTGAAGCAACTAATAAACAAAATTCAGAAAAAGCAATTTTTGAAAAAGTTTTAGAAAATGCTGAAGTTGAAATTAGCGATTCTATGATAGAAAGAGAAGCAAATTCTTTATTAGAAGATTACAAACAAAAATTATCTGCTCAAGGTTTCACTTGGGAACAAGCAGTTGAAACTCAAGGCTTAGATAGCATAATGGAAAAAATTAACGAAGATGCAAAATTCAGAATTAAAAACTCTTTGGTAATTGACAAAGTTGCATCTTTAGAAAACATTAAAGTTGAACCTGCTGATTTTGATGAAAAACTTGAATCATTAGCTGCAATGTATCAAATGGATAGAGAAACATTCGCAAAATACATGATGAAAAATCCAGGAATGCTTAACGGACTTTCTCAACAAGTATTAAATGAAAAAGTTATGAAATTCTTAGCAGAAAATAATACAGTAAATTTTGTTAAATCAAAATAACAGATATATAATATAAAAAGAAAGGGAAAATACGATGAGTTTTGTACCAGTTGTAATTGAACAATCAAGCAGAGGTGAACGTTCTTTTGATATCTTTTCTAGATTATTAAGAGAAAGAATTATATTCTTAGGCACTCCTGTTGATGATATGGTAGCTAATTTAATAGTAGCGCAAATGTTATTATTAGATAGCGAAAACCCAGAAAAAGATATCATGTTATACATCAACAGTCCTGGTGGTAGTGTAACAGCTGGTTTTGCAATTTATGATACTATGCAACACATTAGAGCTGATGTTTGTACTATTTGTTTAGGTCAAGCAGCTTCTATGGGTGCGTTCTTATTATCATCTGGTGCAAAAGGTAAGAGAATGGCTTTACCTCACTCAAGAGTATTGATTCACCAACCTTTAGGTGGTGCTCAAGGTCAAGCAACTGATATCGAAATCCAAGCTGCTGAAATCTTAAGAATTAAAAAATCATTAAATGAAATTCTTGCTTCAAATACAGGACAACCTTTAAGTAAGATTGAAAAAGATACAGACAGAGATTATATTATGACTCCTGAAGAAGCTCTTGAGTATGGTATGATTGATAAAGTTATTACTAAAGACGTACAATAGGAGAATAAAATGTCAAGCGATAGCAGATTAAAATGTTCTTTTTGTGGAAAAACTCAAGACCAAGTAAAAAAATTAATTGCTGGTCCTGAAGTTTATATCTGTGACGAATGCGTTGAACTTTGTAATGAAATTCTTGATGAAGAATTTTTCGAAAACAAAGAAAAAGATGCAGAATCAGGTGAACATTCTATTGAAGAAGAATTAAAATCTGTTCCAAAGCCACACGAAATTAAAGCTTATCTTGATGAACATATTGTTGGTCAAGACGATGCTAAAAAAGTACTTTCTGTTGCGGTTTACAATCACTATAAAAGATTAGAACATAACAAAGATAAATCTGATGTTGAAATCCAAAAATCTAATATTTTATTAGTTGGTCCAACAGGTAGTGGTAAGACATTATTAGCACAAACTCTTGCAAAATATCTTGATGTACCTTTTGCTGTTGCTGATGCAACAACTTTAACAGAAGCAGGATATGTTGGTGATGACGTTGAAAATATCTTATTACGTCTTTATCAAAATGCTGATTTTGATTCTGCAAAAGCTGAAAGAGGTATTATCTATATCGATGAAATCGATAAGATTGCAAGAAAATCAGAAAATACATCAATTACAAGAGATGTATCTGGTGAAGGTGTACAACAAGCATTATTAAAAATGATTGAAGGTACAGTTGCAAATGTTCCTCCACAAGGTGGAAGAAAGCATCCTCACCAAGAATTTATCCAAATTGATACTAGCAATATTCTATTTATCGTAGGTGGTGCTTTTGTTGATTTAGATAAAATTATTGGCAGACGTGTTAAAGATGGTTCTTCAATAGGTTTTGGAGCAAAAGGCGCAGGTACAAAAGCTGAAAAAGAAAAAGAAGCAAATCAAATGCTTAAAAAACTTCAGCCTGAAGACTTGTTAAAATTTGGTTTAATACCTGAATTTATAGGTCGTATTCCTATCTATGCAGTTCTTGATGCATTAGATGAAGACACTCTAAAAATGATATTAACAGAACCTAAAAATGCTATTCTTAAACAATATCAATGTCTTCTTAAAATGGACGGCGTAGATTTAGAATTTGAACCTGATGCAATTGATTTAATAGCACAAGAAGCTATTAAACGTAAAACAGGTGCAAGAGCCCTACGTTCTATTGTTGAAGAATTAATGCTTGATATTATGTATGATATTCCATCTAAAAATGATATTGATAAATTCATTATCACTAAAGAAATGGTAGAATCTCGTAACAATAAATCTGACCAAGCAGAACTTATTCAATTACCTAAAAAAGAAAAAAATAAGGTAAAAGAAGTAGAAAAAGATACTGCTGAAATTGCATAATATTAAACTAAACAAATATAAAAAAAAAGGAATCAATAAAATTATTGGTTCCTTTTTTATTTACAATTCTTAAAAATTATGGCAATTTTTTTAATTGAGAATTCTTATAAAAAATGACAATGTTTTATTATAGAAGGTAGTGTCATGTTAGCAGGAATTTATTCATTTTCCCAATTTCAAAATAACAAAATTCAAAATAACAATCAAAAATATAATCAATACCCACAACTAAGACCATTAAAGCAAGATACATTCTCATTTAAAGGAATGTCTCAAGCATCTGAATATAAAAATGTTTTCCAATATTTATCTGCAGATATTTTAAGTAAGCAGAAAAAATATGGAGTTGACGGAAGCCTTTTATCAGCAAGCAATATAATAAAAGGCGTTGACAATGTATTCCATAACAACAAAGTATATCCACAATTTTCATTATGCAAAATAGATAAAATTAAATGGAAACAATATGTTCCTCAAGATGTTAGAGAATTTTGTGTAGATAAAATCAATCAGGCAAGAACAACAAGACTTAATCAATGGAAAAACTTCCTAGAAAATCCTGCTGCAGATGAATCTGCAAGCAAATACCCTAAATTAGTATCAAATATAAGCAAAAGAAATCCGCTTAAATTTGTTATATGGAATGCTATCACAAGTGAATTAAAAGATAATAACAGACATATCCCTGTTCCATTCAATGCAAAGGCTTTAGCACAAACTGTTGAAGACTTTGAATCAATCCCAGCAATTTCAAGAAAAGTAAGATGTACTTCTCCATCTTTTATAGAAATGTATACACACCGTTTAAGAGATAACCTTCTTGTTGAAAAAGGTGTTTCAACTGAAAACGCTGTTTGGATAAAAATTCCATCTATTAAGAAAAATCCAATGGATAAAGAAAAAAATATATCAGACTTAGAAACATTAAGCTGCAGAAACTGGTGTACAAGGTCAAGTGTTGATAAGGCTGAAGCTGCACTTGAAGAAGGTGATTTCTATATCTATTTAGAACGTGATAAGAAAAATAATCTATGGCAACCATTAATAGGTATGGCTAGCCATCAAAATAAAATTGACCAAATACAAGGTGTTGAAAATAATAATATTATTCCACTAAATCAAGTTGAAAATGTGGCTAATTTTATAAAAGAAAAAGGCTTAAAATGTCAATCAGGCATAATCGATGAAGGACCTAAAGCTCATCAACAAATATTAATTAGCCAAAAACTATTAGAAAATCGTCATGAATTAGGAAAATCTTTTGAAAAAGCTATCAAGGAAGAAGATTCTTTTGCTATATTTAAATATTTAAATAAATCAGTTAAACAAACTGAAGATGGAAAACTAATTATAGATTCTTATAAACCATCTTACTTAGCAAACGAAAAATCAGGTATTACAATTCCATATAACATGATGGGAATAAATGAAGATACCTTATTACATGATGTAAAAGAAATAAAAGGTGATTTAATACTAGCTAATAAAAATAAATTATTTACATCTTCAATAAAAATATTCCCAGAAAATCTTGAAAAAGTTTCAGGCAAAATAGTATGCTCAAAAGAACAATATGAAAAATTTGGGGACGAAATTAATAAAGTTGCAACAAACCCTAAAAATATAACAATTTATGAATAAATCCAACTAAATTATAATAGTAATTTTTATAAATATTGTTATAATTAATTTATGAGCATAGAAACAAAAACAAAACGATTTAAAGAAGTAGCAGCTCTACCTCAAAATCCTAACTGGGAAAAATTTATTCAAAGAGCTGGGGAATTATCAAAAAAAGATTTTGATATCAGAACAGAATTCCAAAGAGACTATAATAGAATAATAAATTGTACTGCATTTAGTAGATTGAAGCATAAAACTCAAGTATTCTTTGCAACAGACAACGACCACGTATGTACAAGAATTGAACATGTAAATTATGTAGCATCTACTGCAAAATCAATCTCTAAATACTTAGGTCTAAATGCAGAATTAGCAGAAGCAATTGCCCTTGGACATGATCTTGGACATTCGCCTTTTGGCCATCATGGAGAAAGAATTTTGATGAGAATAATGGAAGAAGAAGGTTTCTCTGGACAATTCTGGCATGAATATAACAGTTTAAGATTTATTGATGATATAGAAACTCTTCCTAACCAAGAAGGCTGGGCAGAAAATCTAAATTTAACATACGCAGTAAGAGATGGTATTGTAAGTCATTGTGGTGAAGTTGATGAGAATGCATTAATCCCAAGAACTGAATATATAGACTTACGTTCAATTAAAAAAGGGGAATATATGCCTTTCACATATGAAGGCTGCGTTGTTAAGATATCCGATAAAATTGCTTATTTAGGAAGAGACCTTCAAGATGCTGCTTTATATAATTTATTTACCAAAGAAGATTATATAACATTAAGACAAATTGCAGAAAATATAGTTAAAGAAAAAGTTAAATTAAAAGAAATTAATACAACATATTTAATGCACGTATTCATAAGAGATTTATGCGAAAATTCTACGCCTGAAACCGGATTAAATTTTTCACATGAAAATTATGAATTAATGCGACAAATAAAAAAATTTAACTTCGAAAAAATTTGTATGAATAGAAGATTAAAACCTTTTATGGATTATGCAAATTTAGTATTAAGAGCTATTTATACATTCTTAAAAGAATACTATGCAGATTTTAATACAATAAGCAAACTCGCCAAAGATGCTCCATATTATAGAACATTAATTAAAACTTTCTGCAGTTGGTTAATAAAATATTCAAATATTGATACAAAACAAAGAATGCAAAAAAAATATAAAAACAAAATAATATATAATATGGAAAATGAACAAGATTATAAACAAGCAATTATTGATTTTATATCAAGTATGACCGACAAATTTGCAATTAAAGTATATGAAGAATTAATTACTTTTTAATAATAAAAATGAGATATTGAAAATCAATATCTCATTTTTTATTAAATTATTTTTTTTACTAAGCAGCTGCTGTTGCAGGAGCTGGAGTAGGAGTTGGAGCCGGAGTTGCAACCGGTTTTTCGTCTTCATCTTCTTTTTTAGCTTTAGTTTTTTGGTTTTTACCTTTACCATTAGCTTTATCAGTAGATTCTTGATTTTTTTCAATAGTTTCTGTTGCTGCTTCATCAGTTTCGCCATAAGTTCCTGATGTTGCTTCAGTAAAGCCTGCTTGACCTTCAATATTTGATTCCAAATTATTAACATTTGCAGCCATTTCATCTCCAGCATCAGCACATTTTAATTCATCCTTAGATTTAGACATCATACTTGTAGCAGCACTCAAATATAATGCAATTCCACCTAAACATAATGCTGCACCTATAGCTCCAGGGATTTTTGATAAAATTCCACCTATAGAAATAGCTTTAGCTGCTAATATACCACCTGTAATAGCACCTGCGGCTAAGATAGCAGTATTTGTATAACCAAGAATTCCCATTTGTTTACCATCTTTTAGGAATTCTGAAACTGTTGCCCCTGATCTTGCAACACCTTGAGCTTCTGAATTATTACCTGTATATGTCGCAATATTCTCTTTTAGTCCATCCATTTCTTCTTGTGGGCCTTTACTATCTTCTTCTGAAATTTTTTTAGTATCTTCCATTTTTGCTTTTATTTCTGCAACCTTAGCGGTATTACCTTGTGCTTGATACACTTGAAGTTCAGCTTGCATTGAACCTAAATCAGTTATTGTTTCAACCTGAGCCTGTGTCTGCATATCTGATAATTCTTGATACATGTTAATATCTTCATTCATCATATCCATATCATTGTTTAAAGTATCAACATATTGTTGCATTATAGCATTCGTATCCGCAGCCTTATCTCTTTGGGCAACTCTACTTTTATATTGATCATCATATGCATTAACTAAAGCTTTAGCACCTACCCCGACAGCAATATATGCAGCACCAACAGCAGGTGCAGTCCAACCAGTCATAATAGATTTTTGAGTTAACAATGTTGCTGATATTACGGCAAATGCGGCAGAAGAAGCAGCAACTCCGGCAGTAGTACCAGCGGCATTACCAGCTTTTGTATTTTCTGTATCTTCTGTATCAATTTGTTGTTCACCAACTTTACCCATTTCTTCATCTGAATAATCTAATGTATCATAATCAACATTACCTTCAAGATATTTTTCTTGGGCATTATCCAAATCTTTTGTATTGCCTTGATCAGCATCTTTTCTTATTGTATTTGCGTTATCTTTAGTAATTGTTTTTTGATCACCAGCAACAGCAAATCCTGATGTACTACTATCTTTTACATATTCAACAGGTTTAATAGCCATACTCAAAGCCTCTCTTTTAATTCTTCTTATAAATTAAAAGTTATTTTTTTAACCCTAATTTCAAAGAAACTCTTTTTTGTAACACTTCTTTACATACAAAAAAGACTGATATAAAATCAGTCTTTTATTATTACACAATAGCACTTGTTGATGATGAAGGACTTGAAGTCGTAGAAGGTGAACTTCCTCCAGCCTTTGAACCAGAAGATGTTCCTGATGATTTAGGTGTTGCAGAAGGAGTAAATCCAAAACCATCACTTGAATTTGTTTTAGATTTAGATCCACCTTTTTTATCTTTACCATTAGCTTTATCTGTTGATTCTTGATTCTTTTCAATTGTTTCAGTTGCAGCTTCATCAGTTTCACTATAAGTACCTGAAGTTGTTTCAGTATAACCGGCTTGTCCATCAATATTTGCTCGTAAATTTGCAATATTACTTTGCATTTCAGAACCTGCATCAGCACAATCAAATTCATCTTTGGCTTTTTGTCCCATTTTTACAGCTGATGCTGCATATAAAGCAATTCCTGCAATACTTAATGCAGAACCAATTGCAGCCATCCAAGAATTAAATATTGTTACACCTATAAATGATTTACCAGCTATAACACCACCTAATGCTGCACCTGCTGCTAACATAACTGTATTCATAGTAGCAAAAGCACCCATTTGCTTACCATCTTCTAAAAATTCTGCAACTGTTTCTGCAGAACTAGCAACACCTTGAGCCTCTGCATTATTACCAGTATATGTTTCTATATTTTCTTTTAAGGTATCCATTTCTTTTTGTGGTTCTTTAGAATCTTCTTCAGAAGTTTTTTTGATATCTTCCATTTGAGCTTTTATTTCAGCAACTTTTTCTGTATTACCTTGCGCTTGATACACTTGAAGTTCAGCTTGCATTGAACCTAAATCTGTTATTGTTTCAACTTGAGCTTCAGTTTGCATTGCAGATAAATCTTCATACATGGTTACATCCTGATTCATCATATCCATATCGGAACTTAAAGTATCAAAATACTGCTGCATTATTGTATTATTTTCTGCGGCTTGATCCTTTTTAGATAATCTACTATTTAATTGATTATCAAATGCATTAGCAGACGCAACTGCCACACCTCCAGACGCTAAAAATAGTCCACCAACAACAGGTGCAATCCAAGAGTTCATTGAATCTGAACAAGCTTCTGCAACTCCTAATACTGCTGATGCAAAAACAAATCCACCACCTGCTGCGACACTACCAACAGCACTACCAACAGCATTACCAGCACTTGAATTTTCAGTATCTTCAGCATCTATTTGTTGTTCGCCAACTTTTTCCATTTCTTCATCGGAATAATCTAAATTATCATAATCAACATTTCCTTCAAGATACTTTGTTTGGGCATTATCCAAATCTTTTGTGTTACCTTGATCAACGTCTTTTTGAATTGTATTAGCAGTACTTTTTGTAATCTGCTTTTGATCGCCTGCTTCAGCAAATCCAACAGTGCTACTATCCTTAATGTACTCAACTGGTTTAATCGCCACAATAATACTCTCTTTAATCTTACTTACATATATAAAGTTATTTTTAGATTTTTAATTTCAACATTAATAATATAAGTTACATTTCTTAATAAAATGTTTTTAATAAATTCATATATACAAAAATTAAATTATATGGTATTATTAACCTAGATGTAGTAGACAAATTTTTTTAAAATATATGCGATGAAAATTGGTTTAAATGAATAATTTGTATCAAGTACGGTAGGTTATATGTACCGCACCATCGTGTATTAATAAAAAAATAGAAAAGGATAAGGTGCTTATGAGCGGTTTGTCAATCATTTTATTGATTGTATCGGTGGCTCTATTACTTGGTATTGTTATTATACAATCCCGTTATAGTAAGCTTGCAAATGAAGCAAAGCAAATTAAGCAAGAGCAAACCGAAAAAGAAGATCTAATTAAAAAGGAAGCGTTAATCCAAGCAAAAGAAGCCCTTCAGGCTGAAAGAGAAAAAATTAACGAAGATGAAAGAGAAAGAAGAAGAGAACTTAACAATCTCGAAAACAAATTAACAAGAAGAGAAGATGCACTTGAAAACAAAATTCAAGAAGTTACAGATAAAGAATCTCAACTTGATAGAAAAGAAGCAGAATTAGAAGATAAAGAAAATTATCTTGCTGAAACAATTCAAAAACAAATTGCAGAACTTGAAAGAATTGCAGGCATGTCAAGAGAAGATGCGAAAAACATGCTTCTTGAACAACTTAAACATGACTTAGCACAAGAACAAATGCAATTAATTAGAGAAAATGAAGCAAAAATTAAAGAAGATGCTTTAGAAAAATCTAAAGAAATCTTATCTACAACAATGCAACGTTGTATGATGGATCAAGTAGTGGAATCAACTGTTGCGGTTGTTTCTCTTCCTAACGACGAAATGAAAGGTCGTATTATTGGAAGAGAAGGTCGTAATATTAGAACTTTAGAAACTCTTACAGGTGTTGATTTAATTATTGATGATACTCCTGAAGCAGTTGTTCTTTCTTGTTTTGATCCAGTAAGACGTGAAATTGCTAAAATTGCTTTAGAAAAACTTATTCAAGACGGCAGAATTCACCCTGTAAGAATTGAAGAAGTTGTTGAAAAATCTAGAGAAGAAGTTGAAAAGAAAATATTCCACGAAGGTGAAAATGCAGCTCTTGATATGGGAGTTATGGGCTTAAGTAAAGAACTTATTAAAAACTTAGGTCGCTTATACTACCGTACAAGTTATGGACAAAATGTTCTTAAACATTCTCTTGAAGTTGGTCATATTGCAGGCATGTTAGCTGCGGAATTAGGAGCTAATGTTTATGTAGCAAAAAGAGCTGGACTTCTTCACGATATAGGAAAAGCAGTTGACCAAACTCAAGAAGGTACACATATTCAATTAGGTGTTGAGCTAGCAAGAAGATTTGGAGAAAAAGAAGATATTATCCACGCAATTGAAGCTCACCACGATGACGTAACTGCAAATACTATTGAAGCGGTTCTAGTAAAATTAGCAGATGCTATATCTGCTGGAAGACCAGGCGCAAGACGTGATACTCTTGAAATATATATTAAACGATTACAAAAAATTGAAGAAATCGTTAATGGTTATGAAGGAATCAAGCAATCATTTGCAGTACAAGCTGGTAGAGAAGTTAGAGTTATTGTTGAATCTGAAATGTTTGATGATTTAGCTTCACAAAAGCTAGCAAGAGATATTGCAAAGAAAATTGAAGATGAACTTGATTACCCTGGTCAAATCAGAGTAACAGTTGTTAGAGAATTTAGAACTGTCGAAGTAGCAAAATAATTCAAGGGGAGAAGTTCTCTCCCCTTTTAATAAATAAAAATTATGAGTAATTCAAAAGATTTTAAAATTTTATTTTTTGGAGATTTAGTTGGTAAAATTGCAAGAAAAGCTGTTGCCAAATATATTGCAGAGCTTAAAAATCAAAACAATTCACCAGACTTCATTATTGCAAATGTCGAAAATGCATCACACGGTTTTGGATTAACTCAAAAAAACTATAATGAATTATCCCAAGCAGGTATTGACTGTATGACATCAGGGAATCATATTTGGGATAAAAAAGAGATTTTTAACTACATCAATGATGCGAATAAACTTATTCGCCCAATTAATTACCCCGACAATACCCCAGGAGTTGGAGTCAGAATTTTTGAAAAAAATGGGATAAAAATTGGAGTAATAAATGCTCTTGGAAGAGTATTTATGCCTCCAATAAATGACCCTCTTGTAATATTAAAAAATGAAATCGAAAAAATTAAAGACCTAACTCAATTTATTATTATAGATTTTCATGCTGAAGCAACAGCAGAAAAAATATGCATAGGTAGATATTTATCAGAAATTGGTGCAACTGCCTTTGTTGGTACTCATACACATGTACAAACTGCAGATGAAAAAATTATAAACAATATGGCCTACATTTCAGATGTAGGGTTCTGCGGTTCATATGACAGCGTTATAGGTATGGAGTATATGACTTCTTTAAAAAGATTAACAACATTATTACCAGAAAGATATGAAGTTGCCACAAATCCACCTTGCGTAGTTAATGCAGTAGAAATTTCGATTGTTGATGGAATTACAACTGCTATAAAAAGAATTAATGTTAATATAGATATGAATAATGAAGAACTGGAGGTCAACGTTGAAAATAACAGCGTATGATAAAAGGAGGATAGAATGAAGTCCGATTTACATATACACACGTATTATTCTGACGGAATTTTTTCTCCTGAAAAAATTGTAGATTTAGCTATTGAAGTAGGGCTTGAAGTTATTGCTCTTACTGATCACGATAATATTCTTTCTTACAAAGTAGCTAAAGATTATATCGAAAAAAATAATCTCAATCTTGAAGTTATTCAAGGTATTGAAGTTAATACGTTATACAAAGAACATGAAGTACATATTTTAGGATACTTTATGGATGTTACCAATAATGACTTTAAGTCAATGCTTAAAACACAGCAACAAGCTCGTGTAAAACAAACTAAAGAAATTTTACATCTTCTAAACAAAAAAGAAGGTATAAAAATTAAGTTTGACGATGTAAAAGCAATGGTTGCAGAAGGTGGAAGTATAGGACGTCCACATATTGCAAAAGCAATTACAAATGTTGGCGGAACATCTAATGTAATGGAAGCTTACAGTAAGTATATTAACAACTCATCACCTGTTTATGTTGAAAGAAAAACAGTAACTCCATTTGATGCAGTTGAAATAATATATGATGCTGGAGGTATTCCTGTAATCGCGCACCCACATGATATTCCAATTGCAGATAACTTAATTCCGGATCTTGTAAACTGTGGTTTAAGAGGAATTGAAGCTTATCATAGGAAACATTCACCTGCATTCATTGAACACTTCTCTTCATTAGCTGAAGAATATGGTTTAATCGTGACAGGTGGTTCAGATTTCCACGCTCCAAATGTGATGAATGGACAAATTATTTTAGGTAAAAACTTTGTTCCTGAATGGGTTTACGAATCACTCATTAATGAAAAGAAAAGATTGGATATGGCATAAATGAAAAAAGCATTTACATTAGTTGAAGTTATTATTTTGCTAGTAATATTTGTAATGGTTGCATTACTTGTTATTCCATTGTCAATTGATGACACAATTCAAGCAAGAAATATTGCTAAATGGAAACAAGTACATACAGATTTTATAGAAATACCTACTTCTATAAAAACATTTTCAAATTCTAGCATTAATATTCAAGATTTTGTAACTGCATTAGTAAAAGTTCATCCACTTAATAAAGTCGTATCTTATAAAATAAAATATATGAATGGAGACACACCAAGAGATATACACGCATTCTCAGAAATATACACAACTGATTCAAATGCGACATTAGCATTCAAATGGTATAAAGCTCCACAAATTGAACCACATACAAACAAGCAAATATTAGGAATACTAATGTATGATGTTAATGGTAAAACAGGACCAAACGTATGGGGTAAAGACATATTTGGGATGAACATATACCAAGATAAACTTGAACCATTAGGGACTTCAGTAAGTAATGACGAAATAGAGTTTGATTGTTCTAGACAAGGAACTGGTATGTATTGCTCTACATATTATCTTAATGGAGGTTCTTTCTAATGCAACATAATGTATGTGTATTTTCATCATCATCAAGCACATTAGCACCAATATATTATGAACATGCCAGAGTCTTAGGAGAACTTCTTGGGAAGAATAATATGAACTTAGTATATGGTGGTAGCAAAGTTGGTACGATGTATGAGATTGCAAAATCTGCCAAAGAAAATGGTTCAAAAATTATTGGTGTTATGCCAGAAAAATTGTATAATTTTGGTGTTTCTTGGGATAAATGCGATGAATTTTATTTAACAAAAGATATGCGTTCAAGAAAAGCAAAGCTTGATGAATGTTCAGATTGTGTTATTGCTATGGCCGGAGGTTTTGGAACCTTAGAAGAACTTTCTGAAATGTTTGTTCAAAAGCAACTCGGATATAATAATAAACCTATAATATTTTTAAATACTAATGGCTTTTATGATAATTTATTAAAATTTTATGATGAGATTATAAAAAAATCTTTTGCTAAAGAATCTGCAAGAGATTTGTATTTTGTTGCAAACAATCCACAAGAAGCAATAAATTACATTTTAAATTATGATTTTAAAGAAGTAAAACTAACAATGGAAGACATTTATACAAAAATTCCAGAAAGTGTAAAAGCAAAAAATTAATAACTGAGAAAGCTTTACCACAACAAATTCCCATGATAAAATAATTTTGAATATATATTATAAAGGTTTATTAAAAAATGAATATTATAGAAGTTAAAAACAATCTTGTTAAATTAGCGTATGAAGAAGATCTAACATTAGGCTCATTTATAAAAATTTCTGATATAAGAAATTCATATATTGCACAAATACTCCATCTTGAGACATCAAGAATTGGAAATACTGCAATTGCAAGATTAATATTTAACTACAAATGCGGAATACAAGCTTATGACGGTTCTGTTCCTGCAATACAAGCAGAAATAGAAATTCTTAACGATGATTTCTTTCCAAGTATTTTAGAAAAAACAGACCCTCTTTTAGTTGGAAAGCTTGCCCAAAAAGATGCAGATGTAATTGTATCAGCAAACTTGTTAAAAGATAAACCTATTATATGCGCAGAAAAATCATATCAATATACATTACTTATAAAAAATTTAATCAAACAAAATGAACTTAATAATAGAAAAACTGTTATTTTTGACACAACAGGAGAATTAAATAATGGAATTATTGCAACTAAAAATTTCAAGATTCCATTAGATAAAAACTCTATTGATTATATTTTTGATAGAGGTTTTGATGATTTAACAAAAGAAAACAAAGCTTTTATCCAAGATATTTTTTCTGAATTAAATGAATATATAAAAACAGTTGAATATATTCCATTTAATGATTTTAATGCAGTTATAGATTATGAATTCAAAAGAACACAAAAATTACAACTAATTATACTTAAAAATAGATTAACTCAATTTGAAAAATTAGGAATTTTCGCTCAAGAAGCAAAAGATTTCAAAATTTTAGATGAAAAATTAAGTTCTGACAATACTATTATTATAGATTTATCAAGACTAACAGATGCATTACAAACAGAATACATTACATACATATATAGTAGAATGGAAGCTCAAAACACCAACTTCTATTCAATTGTTTCACTTAACAATCTAAATTCAACAAAATCAACACTTAATACATTATTTGGAACTAAGAATGTATTTACATCTATTGCATGTCCGTATTCGTACAAATTTATTGATGATTTAAAACAATGCTCTAAAAATATGTTTATGTTTACACCACTTAAACAACAAAATGATTTTGGAGCATATAATATATTTTTAAATAAATTAGCAGAAGATGAATTTATTCTATACGGTAAAACAACTAAATTCACACCGTTAATAATTAAACTTGAAGAAATAAATGATTTCTCAACTATTGAGCCATCTAAAGACAATGAATCTATAACAGATGCAATAAATATCCAACAAGATTTTAATAATATTCTACCAATATCTGAAGAAGAGCCAATAGTAGTAGATGAGCAACCAGAAGAAATGCCTCAAACAGAAAATATAATTAACCCAGATATTGAAGAAGAACCAACTATTCAACTAGAAAATAATCAAGAATTAGTTGAAGAAGAATCTGTGATGGAAATTCCTCAAGAAGATGAAGTTGTTCCACAAATTATAGAACAAGAAGAAGAATCTCCTGTTATAGAAGAAGAACCTGTAATGGAAATTCCTCAAGAAGAGAATATAGTTCCACAAATTGTTATAGAGGAAGAACCAGTTAAGGAACAAGAAAACATTATAGAAGAAGAGCCTGTAATGGAAGTTCCTCAAGAAGATAACATTATTCCAGAAATAACATCAGATGAACAAGCTGTGACATCAGAACAAATCGAAGAAGAACTTTCACAAGTTTCAATAGATATTGCAGATGATGATATTGCAGAAGCAATACAATCTGAACCAATAGAAGAAAAACAATCACTTGATCCTAGTGAATTATTTAGAGATAAATCTCAGGATGAACAAATAAACGATAATGAAAATACAGATTTAACAGATGCCGATTTGGATATGATTGAATCATTACAACTTAATGATTCAACAACCGAAACAATACCAAATCTTGAAGAATCTCCTATAGAAGAAACTTTAGTGGAAGAAATCTCAGAAACAATTGAAGAAGAACCAATAATGGAAATTCCTCAAGAAGATCAGGATACAAAAGAAGAACCACAAGAAAAACAACCTTCAATTACAGAACAAATATTGATGGAAGATGCGCAAAGAAAAGCAGAAGAAGAAGCTAATAAACCTGATCCTATTGAAGAACAAATAGAAAAACCTCAACAACAACCACCTAAAGTGGATGATAAATTAGAAACTAGAACTTCACAAACACCAATTGTTCCAGTATATTCTGCAGAAATACCAGAAGAAGATATTGTTGAAAGTGATGAAATAAAACAAGGTGATACTATTATGCACGCAGAATTTGGTCGTGGTATTGTTGAAAAAATAATCAACTACGGAGATAGAAACTTATGCTCAGTAAACTTTGAGCAAGTAGGAAGAAGATTATTGGATCCTAAAATTTCTGAAATGAAAAAAATTAACTAAATTTACTTAGGAATTTTATTAATCTTTGAATATACATCATTTTTTTCTGTCTAAAAGTTTTCTTTAATTCAATGTCAGTAAATATCATTGAAAGCATAGATGTATCTACAAAATAAGAAGACATATCAGAAAACTTACGATAGAAATTAAATGACATTTTTTCAGCATTTTTACCAAGTTCAATAACTTTTAAGTTCTCTACATCTTCGTCATTTTTTGCATACAATATTTTAAATTCTTTTTTAGGATATTTTGTTTTTAATTTTTGAATAGCTTCAATAACTAAAGAAGCATTATCTTCATCATCTTCTTTATATTGCGGGTTTTCAACATATACTATTAAAATCTTTTTAGCAGCATTTATACACAATTTAAGATTTTTGATATATCTATCATATTTTAATTTTACAGAAGGGAAATTACTTTCTATTAGGATTTGAGGATTAAAGTCATTATGATATATAAAACCTGTCTTTAAATCTTTGTATTGAGTCATTCCTTCAATCGGAGTGTTTTCTTGAGCTACAATATTTTTCTGTTCCATAAAATTATTACAATCAAGCAATAACATACTCATTCGTGTAAAAAAATCACCCCCAGATATTGTATCAAAAGGGAAATCAAATATTTGAAGTTCTAAATCTCTCAATAATTGAGAAACCAATTGAAAAGACCCTAAACTAAATATTAAATCATATTTTTCTGACATATATTAATCCTAATAATATTATAATAATTATTAGTTTAACACATATTAAAATAATAAATATGATTTAAATGTAGTAAATTATTCTTGATGATATATAATATTTGTATTAATTACGTGACCTTAAGAAAAAATAAAAAGGAAGGAAAGAATGAAAAATTTATCACCATTACAAGAAGAAAGATTAAAATACCAACCTAAACTACCTTCATCATTAGCAGGTGGTATTAGCAACTTAGTTTCTAAAGAAGGTTCTGCAACAGAATCAGTAGCAAACCAAGCTGAAATTAAAGAATTATTCCAAAACACTTATGGAAAACCAACAGTAACATTTGCTTCATCAAATGAATCAAAAACTATTGAAGCAAGAAACGTGGGTGTAATTTTATCAGGTGGTCAAGCTCCTGGTGGTCACAACGTTATTGCAGGTTTATATGATGCACTTAAACAATCTAACCCAAATAGCAAATTATATGGTTTCTTAGGTGGTCCATCTGGAATTATTGATGGTAAATATGTAGAATTTACAGATGAATTTATTGACGAATACAGAAACACTGGTGGTTTTGATATTATTGGTTCTGGTCGTACAAAACTTGAAACAGAAGAACAATTCCAAAAATCATTAGCAGTTTGTCAAAAATTAGGTATTTCTGCAGTTGTTATCATCGGTGGTGATGACTCTAATACAAACGCTGCTTTATTAGCTGAATGGTTTGTAAAAAATAATGCAGGAATCCAAGTTATTGGTTGTCCTAAAACAATTGACGGTGACTTAAAAAATGAACAAATCGAAATTTCTTTCGGTTTTGATACTGCAACAAAAACTTATGCAGAATTAATTGGTAATATCGAAAGAGATGCTAATTCTGCTAAAAAATATTGGCACTTTATCAAAATTATGGGAAGAAGTGCTTCTCACGTAGCATTAGAAGCAGCTTTACAATCTCAACCTAATATCACATTAATTTCAGAAGAAGTTGAAACTAAATCAATGTCATTAGCTTCTGTTATTGATTATATGGTTGATATCATTGTAAGACGTGCTGATATGGGTAAAAACTTTGGTATCGCAGTTATCCCTGAAGGTTTAATTGAATTTATTCCTGAAATGAAATCAATGATTGCTAACTTGAACGATATCATGGCTGAACTTGAAAATGATTCAGCATTTGTTAATGCTTCTACTATTCGTGAAAAATTTGAAATCGTTGAAAACAGATTATCAGCTGACAATGCTAAAGTTTATAACTCATTACCAGCATTAATCAAAACTCAATTATTAGCTGACCGTGACCCACACGGAAACGTTCAAGTTTCTAAAATCGAAACTGAAAAATTATTAATTGAAATGATTTCTACAAGATTAGAAGAATTAAAATCTGAAGGTAAATATATTGGTAAATTCAATGCTCAAGCTCACTTCTTTGGTTATGAAGGAAGATGTGCATTCCCTTCAAACTTTGATGCAGATTATTGCTATTCATTAGGTTACAACGCATTTGCATTAATCTCATTTGGTTTAACAGGCTACTTATCATCTGTTAGAAACTTAACAGAACCAGCTTCTAAATGGATTGCAGGCGGTGTTCCTCTTACTATGATGATGAATATGGAACGTCGTCACGGTGAAATGAAACCAGTTATCAAAAAAGCTCTTGTTGAACTTGATGGACCTGTATTCAAAAAATTAGAAGCAAACAGAGAAGACTGGGCTATGAATGACAGATACTTATTTGCTGGTGCTATCCAATACTTTGGACCAAGCTCTGTATGTGATATTACAACTGTTACATTACAACTTGAACAAGCTAGCAAATTATTAAATGTATAATTGAATAATTTTACATAGCAGAAAAGGACTTTTATAAATTATAAAAGTCCTTTTTTATACTCTTACATTCCCCAAAATTCCGAGAACAGTATCTGCTCGTAAATCTCTTGAAGTTGACATTAAACTCGCTGTTGCATTTTGCAATATCTGATAGCGGATAAAATTAGATGACTCTTCTGCTATATCTGCATCTTTTACTGTTGATAAGGAGGATATTAAATTATC
>CALUUV010000030.1 GCA_944324055.1 Candidatus Gastranaerophilales bacterium
ATACTCTTGCCATAAACTAATTCTCCTTTATATCTAGTTGACGATATCTACCCTGTATATACTTTATAAGTATAATACTATATAAAAATTGCTTTTTCTACAATAGTGATAGCTAATATTGTTACAAAAGTATATATTATCGTATACCTACACACATTATATACAGTTTTAATATGTTCATTATACATTTTATTTCTGAATCTGTATACCCCTTATCGGCTAATAAATTATCATCGAGTATTTTAGAAGGAACAAACTTTTGGATAAAATACTTGTCAGCACCTGATATCAGCTTCCCTATTTCTTCAAAATCTTTTATTAATAATTGTGAAGATAATGCTGTGGTTCTAAATTCATAAGGAACTTTCCCATTTAATAAAAATTTTATACTTTCATCAACGCCGATAGGTTCGACACCTGTAATCATCTTATATTTTGATAAAGGAGCTTTTATATCCATTGCAACATAATCAATCAAATTTGATTGAACCATTTTTTTTAACATTTGAGGATTTGTTCCATTTGTATCAAGTTTCACTAAAAAATCTAATGCTTTAATTTTTTTTATAAATTCAGGTAACCCCTTATGAATTGTAGGTTCACCACCTGTTATAACAACCCCGTCCAATTTCCCTTGTCTTGTTCTTAAGAATTCCAAAACTTTTTCTTCATTCCATTCAGAATTAGAAGAAAATAACTCAGGATTATGGCAATAGCCACAACGGAAATTACAGCCTGAGGTAAAAATTATTGCAGAAATTTTATCAGGATAGTCCAGAAGTGAAAACTTCTGGACTCCACCTATTTTTATACACATAAATTATATGTCTTTCTTTCCTTAAACTCTTGTCTTTTCCCTCGATTCCACTGACTAACAGGGCGGATATAGCCAACAATTCTTGAATAAACTTCACAATCTGCCCCACAAGTTGGACATTTAAAATGTTCACCTGAAATATATCCATGATTTGGACAGGTACTAAATGTTGGAGAGAATGTAAAATATGGAAGCTTATAATTAGAACAAACTTTTTTAACAAGATTTTTTGTAGCTTCTATTGATGTAATTCTTTCTCCTGCAAAAATATGTACAACTGTTCCACCTGTGTATTTTGTTTGAAGTTCATCTTGGTGATCAAGAGTTTCAAAAACATCATCTGTATAATTTACAGGTAATTGAGTTGAATTAGTATAATAATCATATTTTTTTGTATTATCCAATTGAGCCAAACGATATGAAGTACCCTCTCCAGGAGTTGCTTCAAGGTTATAATTATTACCTGTTTCTTTTTGATATCCGATTATTCTCTCTCTCATAAAATCCATTACTTCAAGAGCAAAGTTTTTACCTCTTTGAGTTCCGATATCTTCGTTTAAGAAATTCAAACATGCTTCATTCATACCAATCAAACCAATTGTTGAAAAATGGTTTTTCCAATAAACACCATATCTTGCCTTGATATCTCTTAGATAAAATTTTGTATATGGATATAAGTTTTTATCAGTATAATCTTCCAAAATTTTACGTTTAATCTCTAAACTTTCTTTTGCTATATCCATTTTGTCAGCTAAAATTTCAAAGAATTCAGCTTTGTTTTTAGCAGAAGTTGCAATTTTAGGAAGATTTATTGTTACAACTCCAACTGAACCTGTTAGAGGATTTGAGCCAAATAGACCTCCGCCTCTATATTCCAACTCTCGATTATCAATTCTCAATCTGCAACACATTGAACGAGCATCTTCAGGGTTCATATCAGAATTAATAAAATTAGAAAAATACGGAATACCATATTTTGCAGTCATTTCCCAAAGCCCGTTTAATTCTTCATTATCCCAATCGAAATCTTTTGTAATATTGTATGTTGGAATAGGGAAAGTAAATACACGACCAGAATTATCACCTTCCATCATCACTTCAAAGAATGCTTTGTTTAGCATATTCATTTCTTTTTGGAATTCTTTATAAGTTTTTTCCTGTGGTTCACCACCTACAATTACAGCCAAATCGGCATAATAACTAGGAACTGTTAAGTCCATTGTTATATTAGTAAATGGTGTTTGGAATCCAACACGAGTTGGAACATTCATATTGAACACAAATTCTTGAATAGCTTGTTTAACTTGAGCATAATCAAGATTATCATAATAAATAAATGGTGCTAACAATGTATCAAAGTTAGAAAAAGCTTGAGCTCCAGCAGCCTCTCCTTGCATTGTATACATAAAATTAACAACCTGACCTAAAGCTGAGCGAAAATGTTTTGCAGGCGCAGATTCAACTTTTCCTTTAACACCTGTAAAACCTTCCATCAATAAATCTTTTAAATCCCATCCTACACAATATACAGATATAATATTCAAGTCATGGATATGAATATCACCTGATAAATGCGCATTTCTAATTTCTGAATTATAAACCTTATTAAGCCAATATTTTTTACTTATTTCTGATGCTATATAATTATTCAAACCTTGAATTGAATAATCCATATTTGAATTTTCATTAACTTTCCAATCCAATTTATTCAAATACTTTTCAACAAGTAAAACACTCTCATCCATAAACTGTTTTGGATTAGAAACAAAATTTTCTCTAACTGATTGCAAGCCAACAACATTGGCATCTCTTCTCATTGCATTTTTCATAATAAAAATCTCCTAGTCTCGTAAGTACAACTTGAATCAAGCGTTCCGACTGTAACGGCTGCGGACCAGTGAGGGACTCTCACCCTACTTTCCTTGAATAAGTAAAATCATTATACAACTTTTAATAAGTCATGTAAATAACAATTAAAAATATAATTTATTTTGATTTTTATTTACCCCAAACCCTGTTCTTGATAAAATAAAGAAAAATGGAGGGAATGAGAATGATTAAATCAGTTATATTAGCAGCAGGTAAAGGTACTAGAATGAAATCTAAAACACCTAAAGTTCTGCATCAAATTTTTGATAAAACTCTTGTAGGTTACGTTATAGATGCTGTTAATAATACAGGGCTTATTGATGAATCATTCGTAATTGTTGGACACCAAGCAGAAAGAGTTGAAGAATACATCAAATCAAATTATACAAATGCTAAAACTGTTCTTCAATCACCTCAATTAGGTACAGGTCATGCAGTTAGCATGGTTTGTCCTTATTTAGAAGATTTTGATGGAGAAGTTGTTATCCTATGCGGAGATACACCTCTTATTACTTCTGAAACTCTTAAAAAATTCATCGAATACCATAAATCTGTTAACTCTGATATTACAGTTATGAGTGCTATTTTTGATAACCCTACAAACTATGGAAGAATTATCAGAAACTCAGACAACTCACTAAACTCTATCGTTGAAGAAAAAGATGCAACAGATGAACAAAAGAAAATTAAAGAAGTTAACGCAGGTATCTACTGCTTAAACTGGGCAAAAATCAAACCTGCATTCTCTCAACTAAAAACAAATAACGCACAAGGCGAATACTATTTAACAGATATTATTGAATGGGGTAACAATAACGGATTAAGCGTTAATGCAAACCCTCTTGAAAATAACGAAGAAATTTTTGGAATTAATTCAAAAGTTCACCTTGCAGAAGCATCAAAAATTCTAAACAGAAGAACTCTTCAAAAACATATGGAAAATGGAGTTACAATTGTTGATCCTGAAACAACTTGGATTAGTACAGAAACAGAAATCGGTGCTGATACTATAATTTATCCTAGCTGCTATATTTCAGGTAAAAACAAAATCGGTTCAGATTGTAAAATAGGACCTTTTGCACATCTAAGAGGTGATGTAATTCTAGAAGACGGAGTAAAAGTTGGTAACTTCGTAGAAGTTAAAAAATCAACTATACATAAAAATACAAATGCTTGCCATCTAAGCTACATCGGAGATTCTGAAATAGGTGAAAGAGTAAACATCGGAGCAGGTACAATCACTGCAAATTACAACCCTCTAACAAAAGTTAAGAGCAAAACAACATTGGGTAACGATGTAAAAATAGGTTCAAATTCTGTACTTGTTGCTCCTGTTGAAATAAAAGACGGAGCAAATGTTGGAGCATTATCTGTTATTACAAAAAATGTTCCAGAATGGAGCCTTGCCCTAACTCGTTCACCACTTAAAGTTGTTGAAGGTTGGGTTAAAAGGTTTTTAGACAAATAATGAAAGAACTCAAAGACTACAAAGAAATTATTCATACATGTTCAAAATGTGGACTTTGCCAATCAGTATGTCCTATTTACCTTGAAACAGGGAATGAATGTACTGTTTCTCGAGGTCAATTTATTATGCTTCGAGGAATTATTAAAGGCGAATTAAAAATGAATAAAAACATAAACAAATATCTTGATTTATGTTTAAAATGTGGAAAATGTTCTGATTTTTGTCCATCTGATATTGATATTGTAGAAGTTATTCTATCTGCAAAAGTAGAATATTTCAAAAACTCACTAGAAGGAAAACTTTTATCAATACTTCAATCAAAGCCAATATTTAATACTGCATTAAATACTGCAAGATTTTTATTTGGGCATCAAAAAAAATTCAAAAAGAAATTTGATAAAAAAGCTATATACTTTGGTGGATGTATTGAAACAGTATTCCCAAAAACTTCTGAATACATAAAATCACTACTAAATAAAATGGAAATAGAAGTTCTAGACACAAAATTCAACTGTTGCGGGCTTCCATTTTTAACTAGCGGGAATATCACAAGATTTGTAGAACAAGCAAATGAAAATGTTCAAAAACTCAAAGACATAGATTTTGATTATTTCATAACAGATTGCGCAAGCTGTGAATGGACTTGGAAAGAATATATCAAATACATTGAAGATAAAGAACTTAAATCAAAACTTGAAAAAATTGAATTTAAGTCGATATATGATTTAATTTCTGAAAGCGATATCAAATTTGAATCAAAAAAACATTGTAAAATCACATACCACCAACCTTGTCACGAAAAAAATGGTGAAAAAATTATCAATATAATTAAAAACATAGAAAATACAGAATTTGAAGAACTTGAAGGTTATAATAAGTGTTGTGGTTTTTCTGGACTTATCAAACCTTCTACTTGGAATATTTCAAGCAAAATAATAAATTCTAAAAAAAGAAACATCAAAAAAATAAAACCAAATTATATATTAACAACATGTGTTGGTTGTCTCATTACATTGAGCCTTATTACAAAACTAAAAGCAAGACGACTAGTAAGATTTTTAGACAAAAACTGTAAAATAAAATAGTAAATTATTGTTAAGGTTATTTGATTTTAGGGTTTAAATAATTATACACAAATTGTATAATGTATGTATAATTATGAAGATCGTCAAAACACTTAAGGATTGTAAACTGACGCACAAACAACAAGTATTTGCAGGCTATATTAAGGACAAAGTAGACTCATACGTTTGTTACGAAAACATCACAAATCGAGCGTTTATGCGACAGTACTTCGCACCAGATAATGAATTTTTAATGTATACAACGGCAGTGGCTGCACCGCCGCAAACTTTGCTACAAAGTTATGGATACAAACAAGCATAAAAAAAAGGACTGAGAAAACTCAATCCTTTTTTATTTTTATTAAATCTTAGATATTAACCAATTACAGGTGCAACAAAAGTTCTTGTTGCTAATTCTTTATCTAATAATAATAAAGCATTTGCATCATCTTTGATTAATTGTAATGTTGCTAATACAGCACCAACGCTAGCTTCTTCTTCAACTTGTTCTTTTAAGTACCAGTCTAAGAATGATAATGCTGCTCTATCTTTTACTTCTTCTGCAACATCCATTAATGCGTTAATTTTTGAAGTAACTAATTCTTCATGACGTAATACATGTTCAAATACATCAAGTGGAGAATTCCAGTTAGTTTGAGGTTTTTCAATTGCCATTAACTCAACTTTACCGCCACGTTCGTGTACATAATCATACATACCTAAACCGTGAGCATGTTCTTCTTGTACTTGAACATCCATCCAGTTTACAAAACCTTTTAGATTAAGTCTTTCAAAATAACCTTTCATAGAAAGGTATAAATATTCAGAATAGAATTCTGCATTAATTTGTTCGTTAAAAGCTCTTTCTAATTTTTCACTTATCATAATATCCTTCTTTCTTTTATAGATTATTTGACTAATAATCTAATTTTTCCATTAATTCATCTGAAATATCGAAATTCATATAAACATTTTGAACATCATCATGTTCTTCTAGTCTACTCAATAATCTTAATATATTAGTAGCAATTTTTTCATCAGTAACTTCGATAGTATTTTGAGGAATTCTTACAAACTCAGCGGTTTCAGATTTGAAACCTTCTTTTTCTAAGCCTTCTGTTACAGTTTGAAGATTAGAAACAGATGTCATAACGTTATAAGATTCTTCTTCCTCAACAATATCTTCAGCATCAAGATTAATAGCTGCTTCAAATAAAGCTTCATAATCAACTGTTTTAGGGAATGTTATACAACCTTTTCTATCAAACATCCAACCTACACAACCTGTTTCACCAAGGTTACCATTGAACTTTGTAAAGAAACTTCTAACATCACCTGCAGTTCTGTTTTTGTTATCAGTCATTGCTTCAACAACAACTGCAACACCACCTGCAGCATAACCTTCATATATTAATTCTTCATAGTTATCTGTATTATTTTTACCAGAACCTTTATCAATTGCTCTTTTAATATTATCATTTGGAAGTCCTGCGGCTTTAGCTTTTTCAATTGCAGTTCTTAATCTGAAATTACCTGCAGGATCAGGTCCGCCTAATTTTGCTGCAACGATTAATTCTCTTGAGAATTTTTGAAACTCAGCAGCTCTTGCTGAATCTGTTTTTGCTTTTTTATGTTTGATTGTTGACCACTTTGAATGTCCGCTCATAAATTTTCTCCATATATTGTCTATAGTTACATAATAGCAAAAAAAAGATATTGATTAAAGCAACCCAAAATATAAAGTTTTGTAACATTAAATAAAATTATCCTAAAGATTTTAACGAAACAACCGTAAACCCATGTGTATCGCAAATAAATGGAGTAATATTATGGCAATAGGTGGAATTGGTGGTAATGAACCAATAAAAGAAGTCAAAGGACCACAGAGTAATAATGAAGTCATAACTCGTAATCAGGTTTCACCTGAGCAGATAAGCATATTTAACAAATGCGACACTGATGGCAATGGAGAACTTGTAGGAAGTGAAATAAATAGCTTCAAGTCAATGCTTGCCAATTTAAAAAATAAATTAATGGGTGGAGCAGAAAAAGCTGAATCCAAACCAACAGGAACTGCTGAAGATGTAAAAAATGCGACAAATCAACCTACAACAAATAGTGATGCGGAATTTAATCCAGATGGTTCATATAAAAGAGATATTGAAGTAGATTCTAAAGGCAATAAAACAATAAAAGCAGGTAATGATACTTTATATGTAGCAGCAAGTGGAAATGAACTTAAAGTAACTAATACCGATGGTAAAACTACAGAACTTGTTAAAACAGATAACGGATACGAGTTTAAAGACGAAAATGGTAAATTATATAAGTTTGACCAAGATATGAATCTTTTAAGCTAGTATTTATTCAAGAATTAATTCAAATTAAAAGAGAGTTTTCTAATAAGAAGAGTTGAGCTTTTTTGTATTCTTTAAAGATTGATATTATATTGTCGTAACCTCTTGTATAACTAAGCGAGGTTTTCAATGGCAAGAATTATAGAAAGTTCTTCAGGTGGTAGAAGATTAATTAAACTATCAACAGCAGACGTAATATCTGTTGTACAAGAATATCAACAACTTGTACATAATAATAGATGTTACGAAGATATTTATTCTATTTTAAATGACAAAGTTATTTTTCTACCTGAAGAAGGGTAAATGATTTTGACAGAGAGCACTCTCTGTCAAAATCTTATACCTATCTAACAATCGTCGCATTAACTTGTTTTTTAGAATTCATTGAGTTTTCTAAAACATTCATCAATTTTGCTTCAGTATCAACATTGTATAACTTCCCGCTTGTTACATTTGCAGTACAAGCAAGTTGATCTAAATCATCGTGATTTTTTATATTTATTGCAATCACATCTATTTTGATGTCTTTTCTTGTTTTAATTAATTTCATTGCATATTCACAAGGACTCTCATCACAATTTTCACCACCATCTGTTACTAATACAATATGCTTAGGGTTTCTATCTTGAGAGAAGTCTTTTTCAATAGTTTCTTTTAATGAATATGTAATAGGTGTCATCCCTCTCGGATGATATTTTGATAAAACTTCAGGAATAATATCTCGATTATATTTATTTACCCCCTCAACAATAGTTGAAGCACGACAAGCATCATAGTTAGTAAAGCCCCACCTATGACCATAAACCCTTACTCCAACAGGCACTTCATCAGGAATTTGGCTAACTAAACCATCAAAACAACGTCTTAAAATATTAAACTTTGTTTCGCCGTCAATTCTTTCATTCATACTATTTGAATAATCAAGAATAAATACAGTCGGGATATCTCCTCTGGCATTTGCCCCTAAAGAATTATGGTAATCATAAACTCTATAGGCTTCGTGTGCCATACAAGAAAGTGATAAAAATATAAAACTTATTAATACCCATCTCATAATTTAATTTTATGACTGTTTCTATTTGAATAATTCCCTATTTGACGAATATTTTTTGTTGCAATATCATTAACATGCTAGCCAATATTATTAAGGATAAATTATGAATATAGAAACTGAACAAAAATTTAAAGAAACTGAAAAATTACTTCAAAAAGAATTTGAATATATTGAAGATATAAGAGATTACAACCAAGAAAAAGTTCTAAAAGCTTTTATCGACAATAAAGTAGCACCTGAACATTTTTATACTGTATCAGGCTACGGTCACGATGATTTAGGGAAAGAAATCCTTGATAATGTTTTTGCGCAAGTATTCAAAACAGAAAAAGCAATTGTAAGAAATCACTTTGTATCAGGAACACATTCAATCGCTTGTGCATTATTCGGAAATTTAAGACACGGAGACAAACTTGTTTCAGTTACAGGAACACCTTACGATACTATGCTTGAAGTTATAGGCAAAGTTGAAGGACGTGAAGAAATAAGACCGGAATCTTTAATGGGACACGGAGTTCTATATGATGAAGTAGCTCTTAAAGAAGATGGAACAGTAGATTTTGAAGGTATAGCAAATAAAATTGATGAAACAGTTACAATGGTTGAAATCCAACGTTCAAGAGGATATTCACTAAGACCTTCAATAAATATTGAAACAATCAAAAAAATCTGTGAAATAGTAAAATCTAAAAATCCAAACTGTATTTGTTTTGTAGATAACTGCTATGGAGAATTTGTAGAAAAACAAGAACCACTCGAAGTTGGAGCAGATTTAATTGCAGGTTCATTAATCAAAAACCCTGGTGGTGGAATTGTTGAAACAGGCGGTTATATTGCAGGAAAAGAAAAATATGTAGAACAAGCAGCAATGAGATTAACTGCCCCTGGAATCGGTTCAGAAGGCGGAGCAATGCTAAACCAACTTAGATTAATATTCCAAGGTTTATTTATGGCACCATCTATTGTTGCTGATGCTGTCAAAGGAGCTGTTCTTGCAGCAAAAATATTTGAAGATATAGGATACAAATCAACTCCTAAATACAATGAGCACAGAACAGATTTAATCCAAACAATAGAGTTTGGAAAACCTGAACCATTGGAAATATTCTGTAGAAAAATTCAACAATTATCTCCAATAAATTCTTATGTAACACCAATCCCAGATGATGTTCCGGGATATGAAGATAAACTTATAATGGCAGGTGGAACATTTATTGAAGGTTCAACAATTGAACTATCTGCAGATGGTCCTATGAGAGCGCCTTATGCTGTTTATATGCAAGGTGGATTAAATTATTCACACGTAAAATATGTACTAAAAAATATTTATGAGGATGTTAAATAATGACAATTTTAAAAATAAAAAGATTAGCACATAACAAAATTTTACCTGAATATAAAACAGAAGGTGCTGCAGGAATGGATTTGTCAGCAGCAATCGAAGAACCTATAACTTTAAAACCACTAGAAAGAACTCTTGTTCCAACAGGAATAAAAATTGAACTTGAACACGGCTACGAAGCACAAGTAAGACCACGTTCAGGATTATCAATTAAACACGGAATCACACTAATTAATTGTATAGGAACAGTAGATGAAGATTATAGAGGAGAACTTTGTGTTCCTATCGTAAATTTATCAAATGAAGAATATACAATTCAACCACAAGAAAGAATTGCTCAAATGGTAATCGCAAGAGTTGAACAAGCAAAAATTGAAGTCGTTACAGAACTTTCAGACACAGAACGTGGAGAAGGTGGTTTCGGATCAACTGGTAAAAATTAAAAAAAATATATACAAAAAGAAAGCCTCTGTTTTTCCAGAGGCTTTCTTTTTTACTTGATTAAATTATTTTATTTCGCAATTGCAGCATCATCCATTAATAGAATCATAACTTGTTCGCCTTCTTTAGCTTTATAATTCAATCCAGGAGTTAAGAATCCAACAATTAGACCAACACCACAACCAACTGGAATACCAATTGCTAAACCTGTTCCAATTGCAGCATGAGTTGGAATAAATGCAAAACCAACACCAGCTCCTGCACCTACTATACCTAATGAAATAGTAGATAATGCAATTTTACCAGTTGTTGACCAAGGACCTTCTTTCAATGCATTATCTTTAGTGAATGGACGAGCTTTGATATCATAAGTCTTGCCATCTGGCATTACTATTTGTTTGTATAATAAATGTACTCTTGCATTTTTATTGAACTTTTTAGGTGGAACTATTTTTGTTACTTCAGCAACCAATTTTGTATTTGCTGGTAATAACATTGTTCCTTCATCTGTATATAAGGCTTCTGGTAATACAAAGTTTACAATATCACCAGCTGAATGTTTTTTAGATTCAAATTTAGAATCAAAACATACTGCTAAAACATTACCTTGGTTAATTACTTTTCTTAAATTAGTTATTTGAACAGTATTATTTGGAGCTTTTTTATTTACACTTAAATGTTCAATTGCTAACACATCTTCTTTTGGACCAACATATTGTGGTTTTACAGTTGATAATTTATCTTTTAATTTTGCTAGCAATACCGCACCTTCTGCTCTTGTTAGATTTCTATTTGGCTCTAACATAGATTCATCAGGATAGTTTACATAAATTCCATAATTAATTGATTTTGCATAAGGCAATTTTGCCCAATTAGGAATAGTGTTTCTATCTGTAAATTGATTCAAAATAGAACAATCTACATATTTATCTTTTGTTATATGACTGATAACAGATGTTGTTTCTGAACGTAACATAGAATTGTTTGGTTTAAATGTTTTATCAGGATAACCATAAACCAATCCTAATTGTTGTGAACGTAAAATATCATTGTAATATGCATTTGATGCTGTTACATCTTTGAATGAATTTTTGATATTAACGTTCAAATTATTATTAGATAATACCTTTAATAATGCGTGAACAAATTCAACCCTAGTCATTGATTTATCAGGGTTAAAATTCCCATCATCATCAGTAAACATAATACCTTCTTCAACTACTGTCTCAATTTGTTCTTTTGCCCAATAATCTTTTTTAATATCCTTGATATCTTTCTTGCCTAACGCTAGTGCAGGGGCAATATTTAAACCTAGCATACAAGTTACAAGGAATGCTGATAACATCTTTTTCATAGCTATATCCCTTCTTTCTTTTATATTAATTAACGTTGGATTCTTAATTCAAATTTCATACAAAGTATATATTATTTTTCTAAATTTTGCAATACTAAAAAAGAGCCCGAAGGCTCTTTTTTATTCTATTTGTTATTAATTATTCTCTCTGGATTGGTCAATGATAAATCTTCTGTCAACATAATCTTAACTTTTTCACCAGCTTTTGATTTATAACTTAAACCATTATTAAATGCACCAAAGAAAGATGCTAGTTTCAAGCCTGTTTGCCAATAACTTTCTTTTAAAGCACTATCTTTATTAAATGTTTTAGCACCAATATTATAAGTAGCACCATTAGGTAAAGTTAATTGTTTGTATTCTAAATAAACCTTTGCACAATGATTAAATTTTCTAGGATGTTCTATCATTGTAACTTCAGCAGCTAATTTAGAACCAGCAGGTATTAATAAAGAACCTTCATCAGTATAAACCGGTTTATTGAACACAAAGTTTACTGCATCACCTTCAGAAGCGGTTTTTGACTGGATACCAGATTCAAAAGCAACAGGTAAAGCATTTCCTTGTAATATAACTCTTCTTAAGCTTGTCATATTAACTCTATGATCAGGAGATTTTCTTACCATGTTCAAGTGTTCAACACATAAAAACTCTTCTGGAACAGGCATATATTGAGGTTTTACTAATGATAATTTATCTTTCAATTTAGTGAATAAAACAGCAGCCTCTGCACGAGATAAATCTCTATTTGGTTCTAGTTTCTTTTCATCAGGATGGTTTACAAAAATTCCATAATTAATTGATTTTGCATAAGGTATTTTAGACCAAGAAGGTAGTTCATCTTTGTCAGTGTATGAATTTAAAATTGCACAGTCAATAAATTTATCTTTTGTTATATGACTGATAACAGATGTTGTTTCTGAACGCAACATATTTTTTTCTGGTTGGAAAGTTCCATCAGGATATCCATATACAAGCCCTAATTGTTCAGAACGAAGCACATCATTATAAAAAGCTTGTTTTTCATTAATATCAGAGAATTTATTTTTTACTTTTACATCTAAATTATCATTAGAAAGAATTTTTAATAACGCAGTAACAAAATCTACTCTAGTAATAGATTTATCAGGATTAAAGTTTCCATCAGCATCAGTTTGCATTATTCCAGAGCTGATAACATTTTCAATTTGTTCTTTTGCCCAGAAATCAGGAGCAACATCTTTAATAGCATTGGCTTCATCCTCAGCAAAAACTGGAGAGAAATTAAATCCAAGTAAACAAGAAAAAATAAAAGCTGCTAATATTTTTTTCATAAATTCATACCTCTTCTACTTAATAAAATCAATAGTTTTCTCATAAGTATATCTTATATGTTAATTTTTTTCAAGAAATTGTAAAAAAAACACTTGATTTTAAAAATTTATTTGATAATATAATAGACACAACCGCAGACCGTTAGTTATGTGGACAGAGTTTTAAGGTGAAAGTCCTTAATGTAAAAGAAACAAGAGGTTTCAAGCTCATCTAAGTTGTAAAAGGCAAAGCCGGCTAACCGAGGTTACACAGTCGAATAAAAAAATAGTATATTAAATGTGTAATGTAAGATTTTGCGGTTAGTAATTAGACGCAAAGTCTTTTTACTATGTAAACAAATAAAAGGTCGAACCGGAGAAATCCGTAAAATAAAACAAAGGAGCAAAAAATGTCAACAAAAGCCTTTAAAGCAGAAAAAATTTCTCAAATGAAAGAGAAAATTGAAAAGGCAAAAGTTGCTATTGTAACTGATTACAAAGGATTATCAGTAGAAGAAATTACCAAATTAAGACGCGAAATTCAAAAAGAAGATGGCGACTACATGGTAACAAAAAACACATTAGCAAAAATTGCCATTAAAGGAACAGAATACGAAGTATTATCTGATGCTTTAACAGGACCTGTAGCTATCGCATTTGGTTTTGATGACCAAGTAGCACCTGCAAAAGCATTAGCAAAATTCATTAAAGAATCAAAAAAAGGCGAAATATTGGCAGCTGCAATGGATGGAAAATTATTATCAGCAGCTGAAGCTAAAGCATTAGCAACATTACCATCAAAACAAGAAATTTACGCAAAAATGCTTGGCTGTATCAATTCACCTGCATCAGGTATCGCAAACTCTATCAATGCTGTTATGTCTTCATTAACAAGAGCTATGGCAGCTGTTAGAGATCAAAAATCTGCATAATAGCAGAAAATCCAAAACGTATATTACAAACTCAATAATAAAAAGGAGAAAACCATGAGTGTAGAATCAATTTTAGAATCAATCGAAAAATTAACTTTATTAGAAGCATCTGAATTAGTAAAAGCTATGGAAGAAAAATTCGGCGTTTCTGCTGCTGCTCCTGTAGCTGTAGCTGCTGCTGCTCCAGCTGCTGCTGGTGCTGCTGAAGAAGCAGGCGATGCTGAAGTAACTGTTGTATTAGCTTCTGCTGGTGCTAACAAAATCGCTGTATTAAAAGAAGTTAGAGCTATCACTGGTCTTGGCTTAAAAGAAGCTAAAGATTTAGTTGATGGAGCTCCAAAACCAATCAAAGAAAACGTTAAGAAAGAAGAAGCTGAAGAATTAAAGAAAAAATTAGAAGAAGCTGGTGCTACTGTTGAATTAAAGTAGTTCTTTCTTAGATTTTTCTAAAAAAGTAAGCAAAAACGGGTTGTTAATTCAGCCCGTTTTTTAATTAAAAAAAATAACTTGAAATTTGAATATGCTTATGCGATAATTTTTTCAGTCGAAAGACTAAATAGACCTTATGGCTAGTAGCTCACTAGGTGAAGCTTGCGGAACCAATTAAAATTCCTAGAGCGGACGCTCTAGCCAGATAACAAAAACTTAATAGACCTTATGGCTGGGTAGCTCAGCTGGCTAGAGCGTTCGGCTCATACCCGAGAGGTCGAGAGTTCGAGTCTCTCCCCAGCTACCATTTAAAAAACTAGGATTAAATCCTAGTTTTTTTATTACTCGGGTAGGGGTAAATTATTTATTCAAGCAAAAAATTTTATTCATATACATTTACTAAATATGAATATTCATAACAATACCAACTATCCATATTTATTTAAAAATAAACAACAATCACAAGTTCAATTTCGAGGTTCAAAAAATTTTATTCAAATCGGGAATACTTGTTTAAATAAAATCGGAGCTGAAATCAATCCTAACTCTTTAAATAAACTATCACCAGAAACCAAAACAATACTTGATAAAGTAACACCTAAAAGAATCAAAGAACTTGCCCAAGTTAATTGTTTTGCAGCAGATAAGATTAAAACTCATTTTGATAATCTGTATGGAAAAGACAATTACACATTAATCGCAATAGGTCGTTCTGTAGCATCAATTGCAGAAACAATGAAATATTTAGGTTCAGATGTTAAAATCATTCCATTATCAGGATTAAGAAAAGGATTACCTGACAAAATCTCTGATATAAAAGTATATAAAAAATTTCTTAATCAAAATGGTATTAATCGTACTACTATAGAAAAAAATCAAAATAGGAAATATATCTTATTCGATTATGAATATACAGGAGAAACTTTACAAAGTGCGGATACATTTTTTAGAAGAGATATACTAAAAAGCAATCCTAAAAACTTAATTACTGCATCTGCAAACACTGCACTTGGGGATGATTTTCATAATAATTTTCATCTTTTATTTAGCTTAAATCGTTTCAAAGAATTTTCTAAGGTTGGGAAATTAGATATTTCAAATCTAAAAAATACATTCACACAATCCAAACCTTCAACAGCCATTGAATACAAATCTAATATGGCAAAATACTTAAGAAAAATATTTTTATTTAATATTTTTGAATCTTTAAAGAACGGTAAATATTCTAACTCTTGTGAAGAAGAGCTAAAAGCATTAGATAGGCATTATCTTTCTCAAAAAGCAATGAAAGCACGTATGGAACAAATGACAAAAAGAATGAAAGAAACTCTCGGTTAAATAAAATAAATCCTTAAATTTTAGAAATTATCAGAAACATCTTTACATCTTTTGCTAAATATTTCATAGAGTTTTACCAACAAATCCATATCGGTTGGTTTATCTACACCTATAGCCTTTTTAGCAAATTCTACTTGGTTTTTGTATGCTTCATGCTCTTTTCTGATAACCTTGATAAATATTCTAATAATTTTTTCTGATTATAATATCCGTTTGAATTCCTTTTCTAAATGTAAAAATTTTGCTCCTAATTTTGATAACCTTTTAATACTAGGAGTTTTAGGCTAAATTGTTTTGGTAAAAGTATCTTGATTCAAATTTCGTCTGACAAATTTATTTTAAACCTGAGATGAGTTTTTATTAAACCTATTTTGAGAGATATTATTTACAAATAAACTTACTTCCATACTATAGCTAACAACCTTAAAATATTTTTTACTTTGACTCTCAGCTAATTTTAAATGCAAATTATTTTTATCACTTTTTTGCGATATACTACAAGTATGAAAAAAGAATTTCTAAAAGAAAAAATTGAATACTTCAATTCTCCAAACATTAAAATTGAAAATAATACAATTGAATTCATTACAAAGCCTAATACTGATTTGTGGCAAAGAACTTATTATGGGTTTCAAAATGATAATGCTCCTTTTGCTCAAATAAAAATTGATGAAAAATATTTTTCATTCACTGTCAAAGTAAAATATTTTTCTAAAAGACGTTTTGATCAAGCTGGAGTTATCTTATATTTAGACAGTTACAATTGGCTTAAAGCTTCTGTTGAATATGAAAATGAAAACATTCAAAGACTTGGAAGCGTTGTAACTAACAATGGTTTTTCTGATTGGGCAACTGTTGATATTTCATCAGACATTAATGAGATGTATTATAGACTAAGTCGTAGAGAAAGTGATTTTTGTATTGAAAATAGTCTCGATGGAATTAATTTTAAACAAATGCGCATATGCCATTTATTTAAAGGAGCTGATGAAATAAGCATTGGGATATATGCTTGTAGTCCTGAAGATTCATCTTTCAAAGCTATTTTTAGCGATATGTATATATCAGATTGCACTTGGTTAGAGCACAAATAAAAGCATAAAATATGATTATAAATACAGGTGGTAGAACTGATACTGTTCAATATTATTCTGAATGGTTACTAAATAGATTTAAGGAAGGTTTTGTATATTCAAGAAACCCATTTTACCCTGAAAAAGTTACTAAATACGAATTAACTCCTGATAAAGTTGATTGTGTTGTTTTCTGTTCAAAAAATTATGAACCAATTCTTAGCCGATTAAATGAAATAACTGATAAATTTAACACATATTTTTACTATACAATTACTGCCTATGATACAGATATAGAACCGAGAGTACCAACAATTGAAAAAAGTATTGAAACCCTTCTTAAACTAGAAAAAATTGTAAGTGCAAAACGAATTGCTTGGAGATATGATCCAGTATTATTAACAGATAAATATACAATAGACTACCACTTAAAGACATTTGAGAATATGTCAAAACAATTATCAGGACATATTGATAGATGCATTTTTAGTTTTGTTGAAATGTATAAAAAATTAAAAACAAACATGCCAGAAATTACGGAACTTAGCAATTCAGAAAAAACAGAACTTGCAAAAGGATTAGGAGAAATTGCGGGGAAATATAACATCATTATTCAAACATGCGCAACTGATATAGATTATACTCGTTTTGGAATCCAACCTTCAGGTTGTATGACTTTGGATATTATAGGAAACGCAAATAATATTAGGTTCAAAAAATTAAAACATAACGGTATGCGCAAAAACTGTAAGTGTATAGAAACAAGAGATATAGGAGCATATGACACATGTCCAAATGGTTGCAAATATTGTTATGCAAACTCAACTCCTCAAAAAGCCATAGAAAATTACAAAATACATAACCCTAATTCTCCAATATTATTTGGTAAAATCAATGATACTGATATAATCCAACAAGGAAGTCAAAAAAGCTTTCTTGATTTTGACCAAAACTTAAAATTATTTTAATTTGACTAAATTTTAATATTCGTATATTCTAATATTCAGGGAGTTAATTATGAATATTGAAGAATATGCAGAAATTTTTAAAGCATTAGCACATCCGATTAGACTAAAAATTGTTTGTGGACTACTAAAAAAAGATAGTTGCAACGTTAATACTATGTCTGAAAAATTGTGTATCGCACAACCTACAGTTTCTCAACATTTGAATATTCTTAAAAATGCAAAAATTATAACAGGGTGCCGAAATGGTAACCAAATTTGCTACAAAATCGACAACCCTGCAGTCAGACATCTTTTTGAAAATATTGATATTTGCGAATTCTGTTCCTAAGATGCATACTTATGTAATAACATAGCCAACTGACTTTCTGAATGTAGCCCTGAAACAGATTCAACTACTTCGCCATTTTTGAAAACCATTAATGCTGGAATACTTGCAATTCCATATTCCATTGATTTTCTTTGGCCTTCATCAACATCGATTTTAGCAACTTTTACCTTCCCTGCAAATTTATCTGCTATATTTGATACAACAGGGATTTGTTTTCTACAAGGACCGCACCAAGTTGCATAAAAATCAACCAATACAGGTAATTCTGATTCTTTTACTTCTTTGTCAAAATTGAAATCATTTAATTGAACTACGTTTTCCATTTTTTGTTCTCCTTTATATTTTTATTTATATTTATATTCTAATATTCATATATTCATAATAACATATGTTTTCATTTTGTCAACCCTATGCTCTTTTATTTTTATTTTTAATAGCTTATTCAGAGAAAATCGTACATTTTTAGGTAAAAAGAGTATATTTTTCTTTTAACTCTATATTATAATTATGAAAAAGGAGAGTTATTATGAGTTATTTAGATATAGAATTAGCAGGAATCAATAAAGACGGTGATGAAAAGAAATACAGTCTAAAAGATTTCAAAGGTGAAAGAGTTGTTTTATATTTTTATCCTAAAGATAATACTTCAGGTTGTACACAAGAAGCATGTGATTTTAGAGATAATATAAACAGAATAACATCTGTTGCAAAAGTTGTTGGTGTAAGCCCTAATGATATTAAGAGTCATTTGAAATTCAGAGAAAAACAAAGCTTAAATTTTGATTTATTAGCAGATACTGAACAAAAACTATCAAATGAGTTCAAAGTTTGGGTTGAAAAATCAATGTATGGTAGAAAATATATGGGAATAGAACGTTCAACATTCATTCTTGATAAAGATGGAAACATCGAAAAAGAATGGAGAAAAGTTAAAGTTAAAGGCCACGTTGACGAAGTTATTGATTATTTGTTGAACAATTAATTTCTTTATTCCATTGGATATAAAAATAAATACCTAATAGGAAATACACGAACCACATCAAAGCAGTTGAATAAACGTGTATTCCTTTTAGTGCAATATTTAGCCACATAATAACTGATAATCCGTTTACAATTGTCCAGACAATCCATTGTTCAATACATCTTTTTACAGTCAAATACATTCCAACAATTGATAACATTGTTGTAATCCCATCAATTATTGGGTTGCCATCTTGTATATTTTTTAAAATGAATACAGCTCCAACACATGCCAGTATTGAGATTATTGAAAGCTGAATGAGCTCTTTTGTTTCTAGTTTTGTTTTGTATATTTCATTAGTTGTTTTTTTTAGATGTTTTTTCCATTGGAAAATTCCAAGAATTTGCATTGGAATATAATAAAAAAGGTTTAAAAATAAATTCCCATAAATAGCATTTTTAAAAGAAATATAGCTATATAAAACTGAACTTATTAACCCAAAAACATAGCAAGAAATCTTTCCTTTACCTGCAATTATTGTATATAAGATTCCACAAATTGCATAAACAATAGCGATAGGACTATCGTGCAAGAATATTGCGTTAGAAAAAATTATACACAAAACTAAAACTAAGGCTGACAATTCTGTTTTGTTCCAGCCTGATAGTTCTAACTTTACAAAATGTTTAATATCGCCCATATT
>CALUUV010000031.1 GCA_944324055.1 Candidatus Gastranaerophilales bacterium
ACATCTCTTACTGAACGAGAAAATGCTGAATATATTTTGTTTGAATCATTGATGATTTCTTGTCTTTGTTTATCATCAGTTACGCCATTAAGACGTCTTTCTTTGATTATATTATTTGCAATACCAAAGCTTGATCTTAACCAATCACCTTTAGCAACTGCCATTGGGCTTACATTGTTGAAATAATCATTTGAATTATTTACAATATCCCAACCTGTTTTATTGTCATAATCTTTATTTTGTTGATTTAAATCACTTTCAAACAACATATCATTCATAATCATATATGCTGTTTTACGATTTTCAATTTCTTGTTTTGTTGAATGATTTGCTAAATTTGAATGGAATAAAGCCATATCTAAACCATAACACTCTGTCATTCTTGGTTTATCGTGGTTACCACCAAATGTATAAGCATTTCTTGTATAATCTAATGGCATATCAGCAAATCTATCTAATGCTCCAGCAAGCAAGCCTACTCTTTGACCTTCTGATGTATTATTGTTATCATTATCAACACCATTTTGATTTACAAAGTCTTTACCAAATGTGTTAATACCAGCAGTAAAGAAGTGAGAATAATTTGCTTCTGAATTCATGCCTGTTTCTATAAGAATTGTTCTTGCAATATTTTCTGCATCTTTAAATCTAGCATGAGATGTAGGACTATTTTGAGCCTTAACATTTTCATGTGAATCATATGTTGATTTCATAATATCGTATAAATCAGTAAATTCAGCTACGATATATGAATTTGGGTTTTCTTCTTTAACAGCTTTTACTGCAGGTTTCCAAATATTAATTACCTCAGATAATTGATTATCTGATTTATCTTGTTTATTTCTTACTGCATCCATATCTGCAACGTCTTTTGCTGCGTCAATACGGTGATCTAAACCTAAGCCAGACTTAGCAACCATTGCTTCTGCAAATCTGAAACTCATTGCATTTGTACCTTCTAATCGTTTATTTAAAGCACGAACAACGAAAGATACATCTCCACTATTTAAATCTGAAACTCCAGATTTGATTTTATTAGCAATTTGATTTGCTTCATCTTCAGGACTATCTCCATTTATTCCGATATTTTCAAGAGTTCCTTCTTCTTTTAATTTGTCATAATCATAAGTTATTCTACCATCTTTTAATTGTTTTACTTCAGCTGATGGCACTAATGACTTGATAATTGCATATTTTGCGATATCACCAGCAACTAATGGTACTACATATTGTCCATATTCTGTTAATTTAGCACCGTCGTTTTGGAATATTTTTTCATCTGATCTATTATCAACTTCATGTAAAACATCAGTTGCAAATTTATGTATTTGTTTTGTTAAGATGTCATTCATCTTATTATATGTTTTAGCATATTTTTCTGGTACAACATATGTATCATCATGCATTGCATCATATCTTGAAATACCTACATGTTGTATATCAGGAGAACGTTTTGATAAATAAGGTGATGATAATGCCCCAACTGTATCATCTGCGAATTCTAATGAATCTAAAGGTAAATCCATAATTGCTTTATCAACAGCTGTATCATAGTCTTCATCTTTATCTTTTAAAATATAATCATTGTAATATAAATTATCTATTTCATTTGCATTTAATGCTACGTCATCAGGAAGTTGTTGATTATCTCTGTTATAAATTAAACTATTGATTCTGTCTTCCACTTTTTCGGTAGAACCACCTAATTTTCCTAATGTTTTAGCAGTATATTCAGTATCAACATTTTTAACATGTCGTGTCCAATATCTCATACCATCTACTAACATGTCACGGTTTCCAGCATGAGCTCTAGCAAGTTTAGCTTCTTCAACTGCTCTTTCTTTTGGATTTTTAATACTTTCTAACATTTGAGTATCATAATCAGATTCAGTATAACTTAATTTAGCCATATCTGTATTAGAATCCCAAGTAACAAAGCCACCTTCATCTTTTGGACGAATTTCTAATCCTGAGAACTTAGTCACAAGTAATGTTCCCATTGGAGATTCTAAGTCAATCTTATCAGATAAACCTCTTGCTTTATTAATTGTATTTAAATTTCTTATATTAGCATCATACTCTGATGGATTAATTTGGAATGCATTATGTACTAATGTATCATCGTGAGTATTTATTGCCAAATTGTTTTGAACTAATTTACCAGTAACCGGATCTTGCACAACGGGATTTGGATTATCATATGATTTGATAATATGTTTTTTATCTTTCTTTTGAGCTTCGGAAACCATTGAATTATCAAAGATTTGAATATAAGTTGGCTGATTAGGATCATATTCTTTATTCTCTGTTATTTCAACTTGTCCATTTGATTTTACTTCATAATTACTTGGTGAATTTACAACCTTATGACGTAAATTTTGCATATTTTTTGGAACAACACCAAAACCTAATGCAGCATCTTCTAAACCTTGCATTCTAAACATATAATATTCATGAGGTTTATCGGCTTGATTCATCCACTTAATACCATATTGGAAATTTACACCTTCCAAACCTTGTGATGTATATGCACTATCAGATACTAAGTTCATTCCATTTTTAAACAATGTTTTTGCTAAAGAATCGTAATGATCAATATTATCAGTTTGGAACATTCTCTTTATCCAATACTTATGAGATGAAACATTATCACCACCAGTTGTTGGTAAAGCAATTAAACGTTTATAACCAATTTTCTTTAGATTTGGAACTTCTTTTTCCATACCTGCCAATGTACCACCTGCTTTATTTGCAAATGTTCTATTGAATTTTGATACATCTTTAGCATTTTTATCTTTTACTATTTCACCTGTATTTGATTCTTTAAAACCTGCGTAAACATATCCAGGTTTAAAAGCATCTTCTTGAACAAGATACATAGGGCCTTGGATTTTTACACTTGTACCATTTGTAGTTAACAAGTTACATCCATCACCACAAAGTGATTTAGCATCATCTTTAGCGTATTTTACCCATTTGTTATTGTTTTTATTTACTAATTTATAACGATAAGCAACAGGTTCAGAGTTTTTTAATTTTAAATCTTTTTTAGGATCAACAAAAGCTCCTTCAGGGGAAATTTGTTTAGTAAAGTAAGGTTCCATTTTACCGGCATTTTTCTTTACTGAATAAGAATAATCAGCATTATTTTTATTTACACGATAAAACTCAACATAACAATCCCAATGTTTAGGATCATATAAAAAGTTAAAATCGTAACCTTTTTTCCCATTATCTTTAGTTTTATGTTCGAACCCTTTAAATCCGACATTATTAGTCGATTGAATACTATTCTTAATTTCCACAATGAAACTCCTTACCTATATATACTAAAAACCCTGAACACATTATATTGCTAGTTGAAAGAACACATGTTACAAAATATTTACAATAACTAAAAAGCTGTAAAATTAAGACTTTTAGCGCTAATTATTTTACAAAATTTAATAAATAAATTGTAACCAATGAAAAATATACAAATAAACCAACAACATCAATAGTTGTTGCAATAACAGGACCTGATGCAATAGCTGGATCAACTTTAAATTTTTTCAATACAAACGGAGTACAAGTTCCGATAATTGTTGCTGTTGTCATATTAATAACCATCGCTAAACCAACAATTACACCAAGAGCAACACTGTGTTGCCATTTTGAAGTAACTAAGGTTACCAATGCACCAAAAACAACACCTATCAATAACCCAATAGATGCCTCTCTAAAAATATGGTACATTGCAGACTTTAATGTTACTTGTCCAGTTGAAAGACCACGAACCATCAAAGTAATACTTTGAGTACCAATATTACCGCCTAAACCTGCTAATAATGGCATAAATATTGCAATAATTGGAAGAGCATTTAATGTACTGTCAAAATGATGTGCTACATTAACCGCTAAAAACTCTCCAATTAATGTAATAAATAACCAAGGAGTTCTTGCTTTAACTGCATGGAAAATATTTCCAGATAAAATATCATCCTCATCTTCAACCATTTCGGTTGCGATACCTGAAGATGTATAAATTTCATCTGTTGTTTCTTCTTCTACAATGTCTTGAACATCATCCCAAGTAACAATCCCTTTTAATCTGTTATATAAATCAACAACAGGCAAAGCATTAAATTGATACTTCATAAATTCATCAGCAATATAATCTTGCAAATCATCAACGTGAAGCTTAACAATATCTCGAGTCATTATATCAACAACTTTTTGATGAACTGGAGATGTTAATAACATTCTTAATGAAACAACACCCATTAAATGATTTTGTTTATCAACAACATAAACGTAATACAAATCCATATTATCTTTTTCTGCTTTAACACGAATAGTATTTAAAACCCCTTCAACATCCATATCTGTTGATACAGTAAGAACAACAGGGTTCATAATCCCACCGGCAGATTCTTCATTATATGTTAATAACTCTCTAACCTCAGATGAAAACTTATGAGGAAGTTTATCCAAATATGATTCTGTATCATCTTCTTCCATATCCCCCAAAACGTCAGCAGCTTCATCATGAGGCATTTGAGCAATCAATCTTGATGCATATTCTTCATCAATTACACCCAATAACTCTACTTGTAATTGTGGAGGAAGGTATTCTAATAAATCAGAAGCTTTTTCTTCTTCTAACTGTTTAAAACATGCTAAACGTTCCCTTGGACTCAACTCATTGAATATATCTGTTAAATCCGCAGCGTGATATCCATCTAAAGTTTCTTTTAATTGCTTTAGATTATCATCATCAATTATTTCACGTAAACGTTCTACTATGCTTTCAATATTTATCATAAGTTTATTATACACTAAACATCTTTTTGAGTTATAATTATACACAAAGAAGATATTTAGCGAGGTTATGATGTATAAAAATTTATTATTAAATGATATTGAAACTGCAATTTTACAAGCTATTGAAGACAAAAAATTAGGAAGTATGGAAGAATACAACAAAGGTTCTTTAGTAATTGAAAAGCCTAAAAATGCTGACTTTGGAGACTTTGCTGTTAATGTTTCATCTCTAGCACGACAAGCAAGAATTGCACCTCCAATGATAGCAAATGCTATTGTTGAATATCTTAATAATAAAGAATATGAGACATCTGTTGTTGGTGGTTTTATTAATTTTAAACTATCAGATAAAATGTTAACAGATGTAATCAAAGAAATATTAGAGAAAAAAGAAAATTATGGTAAACCAGAAGCAATTGATGCAGAAAAAATTATATTAGAATACGTTTCCGCAAACCCAACAGGTCCATTCCATATTGGTCACGGAAGATGGGCTGCTATGGGAAGTGCGTTAGCAAATCTTCTTAAATTCTATGGACACGATGTATTCCAAGAATTTTATATAAATGATGCTGGTTCTCAAATCCAAAAACTTGGACGTTCTTTACTAATAAGAGTTAAACAAGAATTAGGCGAAAATGTTGATTTCCCTGAAGACGAACAAGAAAGAAAAAATTATTATCCAGGGGAATACTTAATACCAGTTGCTAAAGATTTCTTAAAAGAAAATCAACCAACAGAAGATATTCAGGTTCTATCTGATTATGCAAAAAAATATATGGAAAATGTTCAAAAAGAACTTTTAGAAAAATTTAGAGTTCATTTTGATAAATTTTACTCAGAACTTGATTTACATAAATCTGGTAAAGTAGATGCTAGCTACAAAAAGCTACAAGAAAGTGGAAAATTATACGAAAAAGATGGAGCTATGTGGTTTAAATCTTCTGAATACGGAGATGATCAAGATAGAGTTATCAAAAAAGCTGATGGTTCAAACACATATTTAACAGCAGATATTGCATACCACATCGATAAATTAGATAGAGGCTTTGATAGATTAATCAATATTTGGGGTGCTGATCACCACGGATACGTACCAAGAGTTAAAGCATCTATTGAAGCTTTAGGATATGACCCTAATAAACTTGAAGTTCTTTTAGGTCAACTTGTAAACCTTGTTATTAACGGTAACGAAGTAAGAATGGGTAAACGTAAAAACATGGTTACTCTAGAAGACTTAATTGACGAAGTAGGAATTGATGCAACAAGATTCTGGATGTGTATGAGAAATATTGACACAACTCTTGATTTTGATATTGAACTTGCTAAAACAGCTTCTGATGAAAACCCTGTATTCTACGTTCAATACGCACACGCAAGAGTTTGTTCTATCCTTAGAAACCTTGTAAATGAAAAACTTAATACAGAAACAGGAGAAAAAACTCCTGCACCAATGACAGAAGAAGAATTCCAAAAAGCTATTTCTACTGTTGACTATGAAGCAATGAAAAAAGCTATACCAACAGCAAAAAAACTTATCTTAAAACTTGAAGAATTTAAATCAATGATTGAATCATCTGCAAAAAGTAGAACAGTTTATACAGTTTGCAGATATGTTCAAGATTTAGCAGGTGAATTCCATTCTTTCTACAATTCAAACAGAGTTATTTGTGATGACAATGACTTAATGAGATCTAGAGTTGCTTTAGTATACTCAATAAAAACAGTACTTAAAAATGCTCTTGATATCTTAGCAGTAAGCGCACCTGAAAGAATGTAAAATGAAAAAAATCCTTTTATTCTTATTACTATTTTTTAATATATTAAGCGCACAAGCAGCAACACCGATAAGATTTATATATCTGAATGGATCAAATGCTAATACCGTAGATGATAAAATTGCCTTTACTAATGGGATGAATACAACCCAAGGTTACATAAAGAAAGCATTTGAATCTTCTGATTTTATTCAGAAAAATATGCTAAAAAATGGAGAATATGAAATTGAGGGAATCCCATACGTATTCTTTTGGGGGTATCAATCTCAAAATGATCTGAGTAATGTTAATGATTGCCTACTTTCAATGAAAATGATTAGCCCTAAATTGGCTCAATCAACAAGAACATTATTATTTCATTGTATGCACGATGCAATATGGGTACAAAAAACATACCATATGCAACATGTAGTTAATAACTTACATCGATATGTAATGAGATCATATAAAAAAGGTGAAAAAGTTATTCTCTCCGGACATAGCGCTGGTAGCTTCATCACTTATGAATACATTATTCACAAAATGCCAAGTATAAAATCTGAAGTTTTAATAAAAGCTCTTGAAAAAACAGAAAATGGAACTATTGATACATTTTTTAGAAATCACCCACAAAAATCAACTTGCCTTGATGCAATAACAGAATCAGGACTAGCAGTCTACTCTGCTAATGGAAAAATGATTGCAAATCAAAATGATAAGATGCTTAAAGAGGCATATTTAAATTTAGATAAATTTACGGATTTAGCCTGTGTACCAGAAGACGAGGTTATAGGAATTATTAACTTTGGAAGTCCTTTAGTATTGTTTTATTCAGATATTAAAGACCAATCAATTACAATTAACAGATATAACAAAGATATTTTTGAATACATGCAAAAACATAATATATTCTTTCTTACTGTTAATTTTGCTGATGACCCAATTGGTTTTCCAGTATCTAAGAACTATACAGCCGATGAAATGCAAAACATGAATAATCTTAATTTCTCTGATAATTCTCGTGGGTTTATATACAATAAATCAGATATGAAAAGTCCTGCAACATTCATAATGGCACATTCTTCTTATTGGAAATATCCTAAAAAATTTGCAAAAGCAATTGTTAATGCATATATTGAAGGATACAAAAATTTCTACCCAGATGATGATATTTAATTTTATTTTTTAGTTAAAAACTTTTTAATCCACTCAATAAGATCTGGATAAGTTTTGTTGTGATGTCCCATTTTTAACATCTCTGACTCGTTTGCTGCCATTGAACCGATGTTATGTTTTTGTTTATAAATCCAAGAATACATACCAGTTCTATCAGCACCAGCTTTACAATGTATATGGACTTTACCACCTTCATTTTTAACATTTTCTACTATATCTAGAAATTGTCCAACATTTTTTTCTTGAGGATGACGAGTATATGAAGGTATATTGTGGTATTTCATTCCTTCTTTCTCTACAACTTGCTTTTCATCAAAATCAAGTCCAGAAACATACATCGTTCTAAAATTTATAACATCAGTCACACCTTGCTCCTTAAGCCATTTAAAATCTTCAGCTTTTGGTTGAGCGGAACGAGATACAGTATCATCTATCTTTAAATAATTATTTGGTTGACCTCTAAATACAATATTCATATTTAACTCCACAATAGTTATTGTATTTAGATTTAATACATTAAATAAACTATATTTTCAGCATAATATTAAGTTTTGTAAATAAATGTCGTATAATATTTTGACTTGGAAAAAAATATCATTAAAAAAGAATTGAAAGGTTTGTATAAAAGAGGTTTGATGTATGGCAGGAATCGTAAATTTTCTAGCAAATATGCTAGCACCAGCAAAAACAACAGCAGTAGTTGCTCCAATTAGAACGAATGTAGAACACGTTGCAATGAACCCAGGAGCTAATCCGTTCGTAACAGTAAAAGGTTCAAATCCATTCGCTAATTATGCAAAAAATAAACCAGTAAATGGAGGTTATTTCGCAGGATATTACAATAATAAACCAAATATCGTAGGTCAACGATTATTCGTTGAAGTTTAACTAACACTATTTATACGTTTTTAGTCTCTCTTGAAAGGTGTCGTGTGTTGAATGAAGAAAAGAAGAAAAACGTGAGTCTTCCCCACAAAAAGGAAAGACTCATTTTAATATCTACACTTTGTCTAATGCTTTGTATATTTCTTTTACTGTTGGTTTATCGGAAAGCACAACAGATTTATACAATCCTTCTTGTGGCGCCCACATTTCTTTGCCATGTGAGTAAAATACTGCCACTGTTGGGATATTAAGAGCATTTCCCATATGCATAGTTCCAGTATCAACTGAAATCAATGCCTTGGATAATCTTAGAACATTTGCAAGTTCAACAAAGTCTGTTTTATCAACTAAATTAACAAAATTATTACAATCGAGTTCTTCTAATTCTTTAATAAAGTTTCTTGCAACATCCCCAGCCCCTAAAATAACCGGACAACGACCAGAATCGACTATTAAATTTATCAACTCTTTTGCATCTTCTGGTGTAATATCTTTAGGCTTAAATTTACTTGTTGGAGTAATTGCAATAATATCTTGATTTATTGACTTAATCTGTTTTATAACATCACTTTCAACAACTGGTGGATTAAAAACAATTGGGAAATTCAATAATACTTTTCCTGTTAAAGATTCAATTAAGCCAGCTGCAATATCGCGTTTATGAACATAAGTATTTCGCTTATATTTTTCTTTTGTTGACATTATTGAAGTAAACAAATTATGAGGTTCTGTCATTATATGTTTTGCTTTTAACATTCTTGAAAGAATTATATTTCTATCATTAGAATATATAACAAAAGACGCAAAAACATCCTTATAAGGGAAATTTCTCACAAATTTCAAAAATCCTAATAAATTACTTTCTTTCTTTTTATCAAATGTTATAACATCATCTACACCCAATTGATACTTTGCAATATCTTTAAATTGAGGCTGAACAACATAAACAATTTTCGAATGCGGATAAAAATATTTTATATTTTGGATTAAAGTATTATTTAATAAAATATCACCTATGAATGCAGTATTAAATACTACAAATGTTTTTTCATCATATTCTAATCGAAATTTTATTCTTAATCCCAATATAGTAAGAACTTTCCACTTATCTTTATTTCTATATTCATTTTTTATATTAAATAATTGAGATAAAAATTTCTTTTTTTTCTTTGGATCTTTTGAATTTTTATACTTTTCAGTTTCTTCTAAATAAACATCAGTTAATCTAGCATAATACCACCATTTTTCCCCCATAGAGTTTTCACAGCCTTTTACGTTTGGTTTAGGGCCTGTAAGGTGAACAATCACTGGATTAAGTTTTGCCTCTTCATAATTTCTCAAGTCATCAGCTTCGTATTCATTATAATAATTTCTCCACCAAGTATCCATAAAGTTATATTTTGGATGCAGATTAATTTTTCTTTCATCTATAACTTTGTTCAAACTATCTTGATCACAGAATTTAATTATCTTTTTATTTGCAATAGCATAATCTTTAATTTTTTGATATAGATTATCTTTTCTACATTGCTTACAATTTAAAAGCAAAACCCCGGAATTAAAGTAAGAATCACTTTTCATTCCTAATCTTTCAACATATTTACTAACGCCCCATACATCTTTAACTGCGGCGACATAATTATCTTTCATATCAAGTTGAAACAATGGTTTTAATGACTGATTAACCATAGTATCACAGTCTAAATATAAAATACGTTCTAAATCAGGGCACAAATCAGGTAATTTAATTCTAAACCAAGCTTGAACTGTAACCCATTTAGACATTGGAAAATCTTTGAAATCAGACTCATCTATTTTTAAATATCTAATTTTACAATTAAACTTTTTATTTAAACTGTCTATTTTCTCAATACTCGCTTCAGATAATTTTGAATATAAAATTATAAACTCAATCTCAGAATCCATATTGTTCTGAATAGCACTAAACATAGATACAACAGTCATATTTACATAACCATCATCTGGAGCATAAGCAATTGTAAGTTTTGTCATAGATATTTAACCTCTAATATATTAATCATTATCTTCTTCTAGAATATTTATAAATCTAGGGTACTCTTCAGACAGTTTGTTTATTGCATCAATGACAGATCCGCCTAAACCTTTAGATTTATTTAATTTACATAATCCAACCTGTTGAGTATCTTCGATATAATTTATAGATTCTTGATAGCCTTTAACAGAACGTATTTTTTTATAATTTAAAACAGCCATAACCCAGAACCAAATATCGTCATGAGTTGGGACTAATTCCATAAATCTTTTTTTGTCCAAAACATCTTTTGCCAAAGAATTTGGAGGATATAAAACACCACCATAACCAATTTGACGAATTAGATATGATGCAGTTTTAAAATGATGAAAATATAATTTTCTCATTGGAACATCGCATATTTCATCTTTTTTTAATTTAACAACACCGCATCTATGAGCATGAATATCTTGAGGATGTTTTAAGTAAGAAGCATACAATGTTTCAACAGTATCTTCTGCATAATAAATATCATCATCAAAAGTAATAATAATATCATCAGGATATTCTTCTAATGCTGGTATAAGTTTTTTATAAGAACGTAAATCTTCACACCATTTTATTGTAAGTCCATATTGTTGTAAATCTGTTAACTTAGCAGGTAATTCTTTGTTAGGGAATTGAGATTCTGCAAGCCATAATACAACTTCATCAGGTTTTAGAGTTTGAGTCAATAAAGTTGAAATAGTTTTATCAACTGTATTAATTCTACCAGGGAAAGTTGTTAATGATGCAATTATTCTAGGTGAACGTTTTTGTGATGTAACACCAGAATCTTTAACTTTAGGGCATTCAAACTTAGACTTGTACTTAACCTTGATTTGAACCCCACATAACATACAAATAATATGGTTATCTATTTTCCTTATTGAAAAAAAACTATTTAAAAGACTCATAAGCAAACTCCTACGGACATTCAACTGATGTCATTGGGTAAATTATAGCATAGGATAAGAGGCATTTACAATAGTTTTATAAAAGAGGATCGCCATATAATTCTTTTAAAACTTCAACAACTTTAGGCATTTGGCAAACAAATGAATAATGCCCTTTTGAAATTGAACAATGTTCACAATTACCATTCAATCTATAGCATTCTAAAGCTTGTTCTGTCCAATTTTGTGTAATTGAATCAGATAACTCTCCATTATTTTGTGGATAAAAAGCTTCTTGAACCATAAACCTACACTTCCTCCATCTATATTATTTATTTGTTTTGTAAAAATTTCATCCACTAAAAAGATTAGAATCTAATTAAGTATCTTCAAAATAGAGGCAGGCGAGTCCGAATTTATTCGGCGGACCGTATTTTAATTTCATAATTTTTCCCAACCCTTAATAAAATAAAAAGCGCCTAAATGGCGCTGTATGTGTGAAAATTATAGAAGAACTCTGTTTTGAAGATTAAGTATCTTCAAAATAGAGGCAGGCGAGTCCGAATTTATTCGGCGAGCCGTATTTTAATTTCATAATTTTTCCCAACCCTTAATAAAATAAAAAGCGCCTAAATGGCGCTGTATGTGTGAAAATTATAGAAGAACTCTGTTTTGAAGATTAAGTATCTTCAAAATAGAGGCAGGCGAGTCCGAATTTATTCGGCGAGCCGTATTTTAATTTCATAATTTTTCCCAACCCTTAATAAAATAAAAAGCGCCTAAATGGCGCTGTATGTGTGAAAATTATAGGGAAAAATTATATTTTTGATTCTTGCATGTGTCACAAAAAGGAATAGCCATCCTATTTATAACATTTGATACTAAATTTCTAATGTAATGCAACAAAATTACGTCGGAATATAACACCAAAAGAATAATACTTCTCCGACATAAAAATTTAATATTAATTCACTATCTGCATTATAAAATTACCTTGTCCTTTGTCTTGCCTAATTCCCATTCCCGATAGTTTAATATACGGACAAGTTACAAAAAACTTTAGCAAAGATTGAATGTTTGTAACATAACTTTACACAACAGAAACAATAAACAAGTCAAAAGCAGCACGACCAAATAAAATAAAGCCAATAATACTACTTATAATAGTCGCAAACATAACTGCACCAGCTGAAATATCTTTAGCCATTCCAACCATTTTACTATATTTATTATGATAAATAGAATCAAGCGCAAATTCTATTGCAGTATTAAGCATTTCAGCAACAATAACATTAGCAATAGCCATTAAAGCAATACAGAACTCAACAGCAGTAAATTGGAAGACAAAGCCCATTGCTATAACCAATGAAGCAACAATAAGATGCACTCTCAAATTTCTTTCACTTTTTACAACTAAACGAAATCCTTTTCTTGCATTTTTAAATGTATTACTAAAACCTTGTGATTTAAACTTTGTCATTCTTTTTCACCTAACGCATATTCTAGAGCTTTATTTTGTTGTTCTACAACAAAATTATAATCTTCTTCTGTTTGATGGTCAAATCCTAACAAATGCATAATACCATGTGAAATTAAAAAATATAACTCATATTCATCAGATACATTTTTTTTCTTTGCTTCTTCTTTCACTTTATCAAGAGCAATTATAATTTCGCCAAGATTGATATCGCCATCAAACACAAACTTTGAGTCATCATCTGCAAATATTGCAAACGTAATTATATCAGCAGGATAATCTTTATCTCTATATTCTTTATTAATATTATGAGTTTTTGTACTATCACAAAATAAGATATCAAAAGTAATAGATTCAAAATCAAAACCATTAAGGCAAGAAGAATCTATTAAATTTTTCATATAATAATTAAAAACTTTTCTACCTACTTGTATTGCTTTTAATTCATCAACTTCCCATTCAGGATATATATTTTCAGTAAAAATATTAATCACTTTGTTGTTCATTTTTATTTTGTTCCAATTGTTTAATTTTATCTTCGAAATCTTTATCAAAAGCAGGCGTTAAATTATTATTTTGTTCATTTTTATCTAATTCTTTTACCATATCTTGATGATATTTAATTCTTTGATGCTGCATACCTCTTAAGATTCGACTAAATGTAACTGAAATAATTTTTAGATCTTTCAATGTTATAGGAGCATCAGATAATTGTCCATCATTTAATCTCTCTTTAATAATTTTAGCAATAATTTCTTCTATTTCTTCATTACTTGCATTTTTTAGTGCTCTTACTGCAGATTCTACAGCATCAGCAATCATAAGAATTGCAGTTTCTTTCATATTAGGTTTAGGACCTGTATATCTAAACTGTTCTTCTTTAACATTTTCAATACCTTCTTCAGCTATTGCTTGATTATAGAAATAACTTGCAAGACCTTCTCCATGGTGTTGAAGAATAAAATTAGAAATAACCGCTGGTAGATGATACTCTTTTGCCAGCTCAACACCATCTTTAGGGTGAGCAGTAATAACCATCTTACTTAATCTTGGATTAAGTTTTGTATGTGGATTTTCTATACCAAAATAAGATTGGTTTTCAACGAAAAATAAAGGTCTTTTTAATTTTCCAATATCATGATAAAAAGCACCTACTCTTGCAAGAATTGGATTAGCCCCAATAGCTTCCGCAGCTGCTTCTGCTAAGTTTGAAACCATCAAACTATGGTGATAAGTTCCAGGAGCTTCGAATTGTAAACGTTTTAATAAAGGTTGGTTATGATCCGCTAATTCTGCAAGACCGTAAGGTGTAATAATACCAAAGGTACTTTCTAAAATAGGTAAAGTACCTAAAGCAATAATACCACTCAAGATACCGTTTAAAAATATCAAGAATAAATCTCTCAAAATAAGAACATTATCAATATCAATTAAGAATTTTTCTAAGAAATAAATTGCAGCAACAATTAAAACACCAGCAACAGATATTTTTAGACCTGTTAGAATCAAATCAAATCGTCTTGAAAATTTTAATTTTGAAATACATATCATAGAGAAAGTATTTAACAAAAGAACTGTTGCAACAAATTCAATTGAATAATGTAATCCAACAATTAAAACACTTAATAATAATGTTGTTGCAAAAAATGCAATTCTAGCATTAGTAAATATAGACAAGATTATTATATATGCAGGAATTGGCAAAATATTTGGTGAAAACCCTGTTGGCATAACAACAGCAATAAGAGCTAACACCAAAGATAAAAATCCTGTAATTGTTAAATGATGAGGTTCAAAAAACACTCTTTCAAAATTTTTCTCATATTGAATAAATATAAAAGTAGAGAATGCAACTATTGCAAATATTCCTAGAATTCCCCAATAGTTGATTTCAAAGACATTATAACCAGCTTCTCTTAGTGCATCTTTTTTAAGCTTAGTAACAGGTTCGCCTTCAAAAACAATTTTATCGCCTTTATGGAATACTACTTCATATGGTTTTACCGCATTTTGAGCATTTTTTCTAGATATTTCAGTTGCTAATTCATCAACAACTAAGTTAGGTGCAATAACTTCTTTCAATATTGCAGTTACAACATTAGCTTGATTTCTTGGAGTATTAGCTGGAATTGAGCGGAATATTATTTTTTCAATATCACTATTTTCATATTCACTTTCTGTAATACCTCTATTCAAAACAGAAGTTAATGTTAATTTAGACTTATCAAAAATCTTTTGTAGATTCGCATCAGAAACATTTAGCAAATAATTTGATAGATAATCTTTTTTGTATTGAGCTGCGATATCAAAAAGCATACCTAATTCAGCACGTTTCACTGATGGTTGAACTTGTTTTTGTCTTATTTGGACAATTGAATTTTCTAATGTTTCAAGGTTAACCTTAATAAAATCATCTTCTGCAGGAATTAAAATTGGTTCAACATTCATCGCAACATCTTTTTTATGTTGTTCTGTACGTTTTGTATCAATAACAGTAATTGTTTTTTCTGCGATTATATCTCTTTTACTAATTCCATTTTCAATAATTCTTTGGAAAAAGAAATTCTGAGATGAAATTAAAAGAGTTAACAGAATAGAAAACAATAAAAACATTAATATATTTGTAACAGAAGTTTGTTTAATCTGTTCATATAAATCATTTATTATTTGAGCCATAACTAACCTCGTCTATATTACTACGTTTTACTATAAACCCGCACTTAATACAAGCTAAAGTTTCACCAGTACTATCTAAAGGCATAAATTCATGATCACACCTTTCGTAGTCTTCAACTTGAGGTTGTTCAAGAGGGTCGTAGTTTAACTCATCAGGTTCTTCGGGTTCTTTATGAAATAATTTCCATAAACATTCAAAAATATACATATTACAATGAGAAACTTTCTGGTAATAAGTAAGATAGTTTTGTTATCTTCAATTCACCATTTTCTTCTGTAATAACATCAATATCTCCATCTTTAAATTCGTTAAGAACTTGCCTGCAAGCGCCGCAAGGATAACAATTATCGGTATTTGGAGAATAAATAGCAACAGCTTTAATAGAAGTTTCACCATTAACAATAGCCGCTCCAACAGCACATCTTTCAGCACAAATAGCAAGGCCATAACTTGAATTTTCAAAATTACAACCTTTGAAAGTTTTACCAGTTGCTGTTAAAACACAAGCACCAACTTTAAAATTTGAGTATTTACAATAAGCATTTTTTGATGCTTCTTTTGCTAGAGTCATTAGTTCATTATATTCAGTCATAAAATCACCTTATTAACTATTTATCTATGAGAAGAAAGGGTTACAGATAACCCATCCATAATATTTTTAAAATCTGCCTCAGGTAATGTAGACATAGCTTTTAATGCAAAGCCTAAGCTATCCGATTTATCATACCATCTTCTGCCATTAGAAGATTGATATAAACCTATAACTCTATCAATACCTAAGCTTAATGGCGGTTCTTTAGATTCATCGTCATAATCTTCTCGATGAAAATCTTTGATTTGTTTTATTATCGATATTAAAGATTCAGATAATGATTCTTTTTCTTCATCTGATAACTTTTGTAACAAAGCTAAAGTTTTTTGTGTTTCGAAATGAGAATCATACCATCGTCTGTCTTTTGTTTCCATAACTAGCTCCTCCAAATGGAGATATTCTACACGTATAATAAATTATATATTTTTTTATACTTTTGGTCAATCTTTTATATTTTTTGATATAATATGAAACAGGGGGAGTTATAATCTTTCAATGAAAAAAATTTTATCCATTATTTTTTTATTCATAATGATGTTATTTAACACAGTTAGTGCCGAAGAAATGTACAAAATTAAAGGCATTAATATTGATACAACATCCTCTGTTATATTTATAAATACAATTGGAACTTATCAAACAAGTATAACTAATGGTATTAAATTAGTAAAAATACCAGACGAACATAAAGTATATTTTGACATCGCATCTTCTGTTTTAATCTCTAAAAAGCAAGATTTATTTTTTAACTCAGGTGCAATCAAAGAAATAAAAATTAGCCAATTTACAACAAACCCTAATATCGTAAGAGTTGTTATGTATTTTGATGACAATTACAATATTGATACTCTTAAAATAGGAAACATTAATAACAATCTAGTTATTATGACTCAAGAATTATCCGATAAATTTGCACAGTTTTATCAAAATACATATAGAGATAATGAAAAATTAGCAGAAGATTATTACAACCCATTAATTATTCAAACAGAAACAAATAACACTCAACCTGCTGTTTTAAACTCAAATAATAAATATTCGAATAAAGAACTTGTACAAATACAACAAGCATTTGGAGAGTCTAACGCAAGTAATTATAAAGAATTAGTTAGAAGTGAATTATCCGATAACATTCACCTTCGCAGTAAATATTACATTAATAGTGTTTCATCACAAAATAAAGGATTTCTTATAAGCGGTTATGGATATCCAACAATACAAAAGCCTTTTGTATTAACAAATCCAACTCGCATGGTTTTTGATTTAGTAAATAGTAATATCAATCAATCATACAATAATAAAGAAATTCCACTTAATCCGAATAACTTGGCAGGAGATAAAATTAAGATTGGACGTTTTGATAGCAACATAACCAGAATTGTAGTAACTTCAGAAAATGCAAAACAATACTTACCAATCTTTTCACCTGACAACCAATCTTTACTTATTGCAAATCCTGCAAACTTAGCATCTAATAGCTTTTCTGCTAATAGAGCAAATATTATAAGATATAAGTATCAAAAGAATTTAAGTACAGATGACTTTACATTAACATTTGATAACCCTGTGGTTTGGGGTATTAAAAGAAATACAGATAATTTATATGTATATTTCTTTAATGCTGCACAATATAATGACACTATTTTCAAAAATACTATTAATAACACTCCATACGGGGATTTAGAATTAGCATTATTAAAAAATATTGGAATTAGACTTACATTACCACTTAATAGTTCAAATGAAATAAACACATACTTTAGTGGTGATGGAAAAAACTTTAGAATTAGAGCTACAAACTTAAAATCAAAAGTAAAAAAAGAAACACCTGTAGTCGTAGCAACAAATCCAAAAGGAAAAACAATTGTTATAGACCCAGGTCACGGTGGCTCCGATTATGGTGCAATAAGAGAAGGCATCAACGAAAAAGATATTAATCTTGATGTTGCAAAACAAGTTCAAAGTATATTAGAAAGAAAAGGATTTAAAGTAAAAATGACTAGAACTAATGATATGTATGTGTCATTAGAAGATAGATGTAAAATCACTAACTCGTCAAATCCATTCTTATTCGTAAGTATTCACGTAAATTCTTGTGTTGGAACAGAACCAAAAGGAATAGAAACACATTATTATCACGATAACAGTATTGAGTTAGCAAACACAATACATTCTAAAATGACAAAAGAGATAAAGACACCAAATAGAGGTTTGTTTAAATCTAAATTTTATGTTATAAATCACACATCAGTACCTGCAGTACTATTAGAAATTGGATTTATATCTAATGATAAAGAAAGAGCAGAACTTGTAACAAAACGCAGACAACAAGCAACTGCAGAAGCGATAGCGGAGGGTATTATTGAATACTTCAACAACCATAAATAATAATCCAATAGCATTTTTTGACTCAGGCGTTGGTGGATTAACAGTATATTCAAAATTTCGCCACAAACTACCTAATGAAAATTGTTTATATTTTGGCGATACTAAACACTTGCCATACGGGAACAAAACAAAAGAAGAATTAATATCATACGCAAAATTCATATTAGATTTTTTTGCAGAACAAAATGTAAAAGCTGTTGTAATTGCTTGTAACACTTCATCATCTGCAGCATACGAAAGTATAAAAAATGATTATAGTTTCAAAATCTATCCAATAATCCAATCTTGCGCTAAAATTCTTGCTGAATTACCAATAAGCAGATTGGGAATTTTTGCAACACCTGCAACAATAAAATCAGGAGTTTATGAAACAGAAATAAAAAAATATAATCCTAATATGTCAATTTATCCGCAAAGCTGCCACAACTGGGTAGATATTGTCGAATCTAAAGGACAAAATGAACCTAAAAATATAGAAATCATAAAATCTGATTTAGAAAATATGCTTAATAACAATCCGGAAAAAATAGTTCTAGGCTGCACTCACTATCCATATTTAACAGATGTATTATCAAAATTTTCTTCAAAGGAATTATTTATAGATCCTGCTGAGTACTTTGTTGATTACATAATAAAGGATTTGAAATCAAATAATCTACTTAATAATTCAAACAATTCCGGTTCTGAAAAGATTTATGTAAGTGCAAATCCAGAACAATTTAAAATAGCAGCAGAAATGTTTTATCATGTCGATAAAACTCCAATTCTGATTAATAATTAAAATTTTGTATTATATATAGAAAAAATGTTACATTTTTTTAATAATTACCCTCTTAAATCCTGCTTTATTATTGGATTTTGTTGTAAATTTATATGTTAATAATATAATTATTATGTAGGGGATTAAATTATAGAAAGGTTGACGAATGCTCGAACTTAATTACAG
>CALUUV010000032.1 GCA_944324055.1 Candidatus Gastranaerophilales bacterium
ATCAAAACATATGGAGCTGATATTTTAAGATTATGGGCTGCATCTGTTGATTATAGAAACGATATCAAAATCGGTGACAATATTATCAAACAACTTGCAGAAATATTTAAGAAAACAAGAAATACAGCTAGATTCCTATTAGGTAACTTATTTGACTTCAACCCAGAAGTTGATTACGTTAAATATGAAGAGCTTAAAGATATTGATAAATTTGCACTACATAAATTAAATAAAGTAGTAGAAGAAGTAACTAAAGCATTTGATAGCTATGAATTCTATAAGTACTTCCAATGCTTACAAAACTTTGCAGCAGTTGATTTAAGTTCATTCTATTTAGATATTGTAAAAGATAGATTATATACAGCTGGCAAAAAATCATTATCAAGACGTGCTTGTCAAACTGTTTTATATGAAACATTACAAGTATTAGTAAGAATTCTTACACCTGTAATGCCTCACCAAGCAGAAGATATCTGGCAAAACACTCCAGAGTGTCAAAGAGGTGGTCTAGAAAGCGTTCTTCTTGTTGATTGGCCAAAAGTAAAACCAGAATGGAACAACGAAAAACTTGAAGAGGACTTCACTAAGATTCTAAAAGCAAGAGAAGTTGTAACAAGAGCAATTGAACCATTAAGGGCAGATAAAAAAGTTGGTAGTTCTTTAGAAGTTGGAGTATATGTAAAATCAGAGTCTGCAGCTTCAGTATTAAAAGAAAACGAAAAAGATTTATGTGACATATTTATTACATCTCAAGCATATGTAACTGAATCTGCACCAAGTAATGTTCTTAATGAATATTCTGAAGATGATTACACTGTATGGGTAGTCAAAGCAGAAGGTGAAAAATGCGAACGTTGTTGGAAATACAGAAAGCTTGGAGAGCACGCTGGATACGAAACAATATGTTCGGATTGTTTCGAAGCAATAAAATAAATTAGTTAAAGGCTCCTTTTTAGGAGCCTTTAATATTTCAAACTAAAGTTTGATTGAAAATCATGAATATATAGTTAAAATATAGATATGGAAAATATTTTTAATAATTTATTCCCTATCACAGGCAAAAATCAAGAAACAAATAAAGTCGTAAAACTCGAAATGGAAATCGAGCGCTTGCAATTGTGCCTAAAAATGTCCAACCAAGCTTGCGAAAAGAGAAAAGCAGCAATGGACATAATGCAAAAACGTCTTGAAGAACAAGAAGCACTAATAAAAAGATTACATAGTGTTTTACATAAACAAGATATGGCTATGTCTAATATGCAAGCAACGATGAAACGTCAACAAGCTAAGCTTGAACATTTAGCAAGAATTGATAATCGTATGAACGAATTGCAAAATGGGCAAGCAGAAATATTACAATTTGCTCAAGAATATCGACAGGCTCAAGGCTAAAATACATCTGTCTTGATTGGGTTTTTGAATTTTGTAATATTTGCTTGGAAAAGAAGTTTTACAGTTCCAACAGCACCGTTTCTGTGTTTAGCTATAATAATTTCGGATTCTCCCTTATTAGCAGCTTTTGCAGAAACATCTTCTTCTTCGCCTGCTTCTTTTCGATAATATTCATCACGATAAATAAACATTACAATATCAGCATCTTGTTCGATTGCACCAGAATCTCTTAAGTCAGAAAGCATTGGACGTTTATCTGTTCTTGATTCAACAGCACGAGATAGCTGAGAAAGAGCAATAATAGGAACATTTAATTCTCTCGCAAGAATTTTTAGACCTCTTGATATTGCTGAAATTTGTTGCATACGGTCTTCTCTACCAGTTGATTCAATTAACTGCAAGTAGTCGATTATAATTAAACCAAGATTGTTTTCTTCCATTGCTAATCTTCTACATTTCGCACGAATATCAGTTAGTGTACAACCTGCTGTATCATCGATATAAATAGGTGCAGCAGCAAATGAATCCATTGCAATAGCAAGTTTTTCCCAGTCTTTATCAGACATATTTCCAGAACGAAGTTTCTGTGAATCAACTTCAGCTTCAGAACAAAGCATACGTTGAACTAATTGATCCTTTGACATTTCAAGAGAAAATATTGCAACAGGAACTTTAGCTCTTAATGCAGCATTTTGAGCTAAGTTAAGAACGAATGCTGTTTTCCCCATCGCAGGTCTTGCAGCAAGAATAATCAAGTCAGATTTTTGAAAACCGCTTGTCATATCATTTAATTCATAAAAGCCGGTATCAACACCAGTTAATTCACCTCTATGTTGATATCTATATTCAATCTTTTCATATGTTGATAAAACCAAGTCTTTTACGTGTGTTAAATCTTTTGTTGCTTTTTGAGATGCAATATTAAATATAAGTCTTTCAGCTTTTTCTAATGATTCTTCAACAGGAGTAAGCTCATAACCTGAAGTAACAATTTCAGAACCAGCATTAATTAACGAACGTTTAATAGCTTTTTCTTGAATTTGTTTAGCATAATATTCAACGTTTGATGTAGTAATTGTTTTGAAACTTAAATCATTAATAAAGGCACGCCCACCAACTAATTCTAACTTTTGATTCAAGTTCAAAACATCAGAAACAGATACAATATCAATTCTTTCGTTACTATTGAATAATTGAAGCATTGCCTCATATACATATCTATGAGCTGGTTTATAAAAAGAATCCGGAGTAATAAATTCTACAACCTTTGTTAAACATACAGGATTAACAAGAATAGCACCTAATACTGCTTCTTCCGCATCAGTATTTTGAGGCATTAATTGTGATATAGCCGGATCTTGTTGTTTCTTTTTAGAATATGTTGATGTTGCCACTATTCCCTTCCCTTTTGATAAAATTATATCCCAGATATTTTTATTTTTAAATAGAATGTTACAATTTTTATCCCTGTTAAAAACTCTTTACCTTAATAAAATTTAATGATAGAATATACCTGAAAAAGGGTAATTAAAAATGGGAATTAAAAATTTTTTATCAAAAACTAGAGTTATAGATATTCAATCTTGTTTACCAGATGGAGTTATTTTAATTACTCCTGAAGGTATTATTCAATGGGCAAATAACATCTCAGAACAACTTCTATCAAGTAGAGAATTAATTAATACAAATATAAATGATTATATAGACAAAGGTTTAGTTGCAACTATTGAAGCAGCACAAACAAATAATCCTTCAATTGCAAAACTTAATGATTGTGAAAAATACTTAGAAATCACAGCAAAAGCAATTGAAGAAGCATATGTTATATCAATGAGAGATGCAACTCAAAAGTATAAAACTGTAAACAACATAATTGAAGAACACGAAAACACTAAAAAAATTAATTATGATAAAAATAATTTCTTAATTAAATTATCCAATGATTTAAAATCACCATTACACTCTATAATTGGATTTTCTCAAGCTATCGTTGATGGTCTTGGTGGTGATGTAACAGAAAAACAAGAAAAATATCTTAAAATCATAAATAAAAATTCATCAGATTTATTGTACTTCTTTAATAAACTAGTTGAACTTTCTCAAACTGAAAGTGGAAACTTTGAAAAAGAAGTAAAATTATTTGACATTGCAAACGCAATAAACTCTACATTAAAAACATATCAACAATTATATACAGAAAAAAGCATCACAACTAACTTTGTAATGCCAGAAAACACTAAAAAAACATTATATTCTGATGAAAAAGCATTTAAACTAATGTTTCAAATATTAATTGAAACATTAATAAGATCTACAGATATCGGCTCATTAAATGTAGAATTAGAAAATGCAGACGAAGAATTTTTATTAACACACAATCTTACTGATTGTTCAGCAATGTTAATAACTGTTGTAAGTAGTAGCAATGCAATTTTAGAGTCAGAAATTCCAACTCTATTTGATCCTTATGCAGTTATTGACAAATCAAACAAACGAACAATCTTAAGAGCAATTGCACTTGCAAGTGTTAGAAATATAATGAATTACCTACACGGAATTATATGGGCAGAAACTATCCCATTAAAAGGAACAGCATTTAGAATTATTTTACCGTTTGAGAAAGAAGTAAATGAGTAACGTAATATTTAAACACGTAAATAAAACTTATGATAATAAAAAACTTATTATCAATGATGTGTCACTAGAAATACAAGATAAAGAATTTATAGTTCTTGTAGGAGCATCAGGTTGCGGAAAATCAACTGCGCTAAGAATGATTGCAGGCTTAGAAGATATCTCTTCAGGAGAAATTCTTATTGACGATAAAGTTGTTAATAATGTACATCCCAAAGATAGAGATATCGCATTTGTATTCCAAAGCTATGCATTATACCCTCATATGAGCGTATATGATAATATAGCATTTGGTTTAAAAATGAGAAAAGTTGATAAAGAAACTATCGATAAAAAAGTTAAAGAAGCGGCTGAAATCCTTAACTTAACACAATATTTAGATAGAAAACCAAAACAATTATCAGGCGGTCAAAGACAAAGAGTTGCGTTAGGTCGCGCTATTGTAAGAAATCCAAAAGTATTTTTAATGGATGAACCATTATCAAACCTTGATGCAAAATTAAGAGTTCAAATGCGTTCTGAAATAAAAAAATTACATAAGAAATTACAAACTACATTTATTTATGTAACTCACGACCAAACAGAAGCATTAACAATGGGTGATAGAATTGTTGTACTAGATAAAGGGGTAATACAACAAGTAGATACACCTCAAAACATTTACTCAAACCCTGCAAATACTTTTGTTGCAGGATTTATTGGACAAATGAATTTTATTAAAGCAACAATTGAGAATGACTCATTAAAATTTGGTAATGTTGTTATACCAATTCCAGAAAAAATAAAAGAAAAAATCTCATCTATGAATACTGTAACAATTGGTATAAGACCAGAAAATATGTCTGGTGGAGATATTAAATTTGCTGTTCACGTTGATATCTCTGAGATGTTAGGTTCTGAACAAATTGCATATTTTAATATTGATGAGAACAAATGCTCTGCAAGATTAGATTCTGATTTCCATATTGGAGAAGAGCTTATTTTAGGTATATCAACTGATAATATGCTATTCTTTGATGAAAACGGTAATAGAATTTAGTATTAACTTAAACAATAATTTGGCTTACCTCATCGCAGCAAAAAAAAAGTTTGCCAGATTGCGGCAAACATTAAATAAACACGAGGATATTAAAAGAGAGTATAAAAAGAATTCTTCGTTAAATTAGTTCCTAACCCTAACTGGTTGCGGTACTAATTGTGGTGATATATATATAAAAATCTTATCAATTATTTCCTTAATTCCCATATTTTTATAAACGATTTTTTTTTTAGGAAATTGACTAAATCTGTTTAAATATGTAGAAATTTTAAAATCGTATATACTTCATATATAAATATTTAATAAAATCTTAAATTTTATGTTAAAATACTTAAAAAGTTGTAATAAAATGGTGAATTATGGAAATAAAAAAATATATTGAAGACAGTATAAAAACAAAACAATCAATATTAGAAAATGAAACAATTATAAAAGCTATTGATAATATAGCAAATGCAATAGTTGAATGTTATAAACGAGGTAATAAAGTAATGACTGCTGGAAACGGAGGTTCTGCAGGTGATGCACAACATATCGCAGGAGAACTTGTTTCTAAATTCAATTTTGATAGACCTCCATTGGCAGCAATAGAATTAAACACAAATTCACCGTTACTAACAGCAATAAGTAACGATTATGGCTATGATGAATCTTTTGCAAGACAAATTAGAGCTAATGGTAAAAAAGGAGATATATTCATTGCTATATCAACATCAGGTCATTCTGCCAATATAGTTAAAGCAGTAGAAGAAGCAAATAAATTAGGTATAATTACTGTGGGTCTAATTGGAAACCATGACTGTCCATTAGATAATACATGCCAGTATTTGATAAAAGTACCATCAACACATACTCCACAAATCCAAGAATCACAAATTATGATTGGTCACATTATTTGCGGACTTGTAGAAGAACGCATTTTTACTTAACTTCTAGCATATTTGAATAAATTAATGATGATGCAGCTTTAATAAAATTAACTCCTGCAGGATCATTATGAGGTCTATTTGCAAGAATTACAACAATATAATGTTGACCTGATGGCATATAAACAATACCTGCATCACCTAACATTGTACCGATATCACCAGTTTTATGAATAAAAGGAACACCAGCTGGAAGACCTGCTTGTATTAATCTATTATTCTTAACTTTACTCATATATTTTATGATATCTTCTCTTGAATTAATATTTAAGAAAGATGGGTTCTCAAGATTATAAAGAATCTTAGCCATATCATAAGCAGTAGTTGTATTTGTACCAGTTAAGTCAGGTAACCAAGTTTGTACATGAGTATTTTTAAGACCCCAAGAACGGATACCTGCATTGATATCATCCATACCACCAACTTTAGACATCAACATATTAGTAGCTGTATTATCAGAATCTTGAATCATAACTTTAGCAAGGTCGTCTAAAGAGTACTTACGTCCTTCTTGAGCATATTGCATATCTCCAGAACCAGATGAGCGATAATAATGAGTTAGAGTCATTTCATCATAAATTGAAACTTGATTAGCTTCAATAGATTTAAATAACTGAACAAGTACAGGTATTTTTATAATACTTGCAGCAGGATAAACTTTATCAGAATTAACAGCTGCATACTTACCAGTTTCAAAAGACCATACAAATATCGCTGGCTTAATTGAAGGATAAGCTTTATTTAAACCTTTAAGCTGATTTTCCAAATTAATCATTCTATCTGATAAATACATATCAGCAGCGTTTTTCTTACTGTAAATAGTAGGAGCTAAAAGCTGTTGATTTAAGAATAAATCATTATTTAAATAAGATAAAGTCGGATACAAAATTGTTTGTAAATCAGCACCAGACTTATATTCTGAGTTACGAATTAACGGAGACTCTACACCAGTATTAGTAATAGGTGCAATAGAATCAATAAACAGAATGTTTCTTATTGTCTTATAGCTGAAAGGCATCACGCAAAAAGTAAATACAGCAACAATTGCCAACACAATTAATGATGCAGACAATGAATGTGTTTTCTTACTTTTTCTACGAATAGTTTGTCTTTTGTAAACATGTTTATGTACAGGTCTTTCTACATGCAAACTACGCGTAGGTCTGTAATCGTATTCCAGATTATCTTTATATTTATATGCGTACATATTCCTCCCAACTTTATAATAGAATATCACATATTTTAATGATTTCTAATCCCCTAAATAAAGTATTATAAATTTCCAATTGCTCCAGTTATAATTCCTTGCAATATTTGTAGAACAATAATTGCAATGATTGGAGAGAAGTCTAAACCTCCTAAAGGAGGAACAAATCTTCTAAATATTTCCAAATAAGAATCTGTAACTATTCTTATAAATTTAGCAGGTTGCTGTTCCCAATCAATACTTGGAATCCAAGTCATGAAGATTCTTAGGATTATTAATACATAGAACATATTAAATAATCCATTAACAGCTTTTAATAACATTGGAAATCTAACCATCTTATCACCTATGCTCTTGATTTAGCCTTTGTATTAGCACAATCACATTCTAATCTTTCTGTCGGAATATTTTCAATCATAGTGAATAATAATTTCTTAAGATTAGCAACGTTATTATTAAATACTTCAATAACAGCTTGATGAGAAACAGGTGGAACATCACCAACAAGACCAGCATCATAGTCTGTAATTAAAGAAATATTCAACGGACACATATCTAATTCTTTAACAAGGTATGCTTCAGGGAACGCAGTCATGTTAATAACTTCCCAACCTTGATTAGTAAAGAACTTAGATTCAGCTTTTGTTGAGAATCTAGGACCATTGATAACAACAACAGTACCAGTTTCATGAATTTTAATACCTAAATCTTTACCAGTTTTAATAGCTAACTTTCTTAATTCAGGACAATATAAATCTGCAGGAGATGGGTGAGTAACAATAGGTCCATCAAAGAATGTTGAAGGTCTTCCTTTAGTCCAATCAACAAATTGATCACAAATAACAAAGCTACCAGGTTCTACGTGTTTTTGTAAACTACCAGCAGCACAAGGTGAAATAACTCTTTCACAACCTACATGTTTCATTGCCCAAACATTAGCACGATAATTTAGTAAATGAGGTGGAATAGTATGACTTCTACCATGACGTGGCATAAATGCAACTTTGTGAGCACCTATTTTACCAATAAATAAACTATCACTTGGCATGCCATAAGGAGTTTCTACTTTAACTTCTTCAATATCTTCTAAAAAGCTGTAGAAACCTGAACCACCAAATACACCAATATCTGCTAATTTTTCCATTTATAATCTCCTCCTAAAAAGTATATTTTTTAATATAACATAAACTTTTTTATTTCACACATATTTAATAATTATTTACAACCCATGTAAACTTCTTTGTTTTATAATACACTAAGAGTATTATAAGAAAGAGGTATTTTATGAGACTTAATGCAGGGGAAGTTATTACAGCAATGGTTACACCAATGACATCTAATATGGATGTTGATTATAAGAAGGTGGAAGAACTTGTTGAATACTTATCTACTAATGGTTCTGATTCAATAGTAATAACAGGAACAACTGGAGAATCTCCAACATTAACTCATGATGAAGAAATAGAAATTTTAAAAGCAGCAAAGAAGGCAGTTAAGAATAATGCCAAAATAATTATGGGAACAGGTTCAAACTGTACAAAAACAGCTGTTGAAATGTCAAAATTGGCAGAAGAAGGTGGGGCAGATGCAGTTTTATGTGTAGTACCTTATTATAACAAACCGTCACAAAAAGGTATGATTGCACATTATTCAGCAATTGCAGAAGCTGTTTCAATCCCAATTATTATGTATAACATACCATCAAGAACTGGTGTTAATATGTCAGTTGAGACTGTAAAATACCTTGCAAATAAATATAAAAATATTGCAGCTCTAAAACAAAGTTTTGGAGATATGGATACAATTACAGAATTAAATATTAATACACCAGATGACTTTACAATATTGAGTGGAGATGATAGTCTTACACTTCCAATGATGTCATTAGGTGTACATGGTGTAATTTCAGTTGCATCACATATATTTGGTAATGAGCTAAAAACAATGATAAAAGAATTTAAGTCAGGCAATATAGAAAAAGCAAGACAAATTCATAATGCGTTGTATCCAAGTTTTAGAAAATTGTTTATGGCACCAAATCCAACTCCTGTAAAAGCTGTTTTAGCTAATATGGGAATTATTGATGAATATTTAAGAGAGCCATTGGTTCCATTAACAAATGAAGAAAAAACAGAATTATTCTCAACAATACAATCTACTAGGGCTAACCTAGATGCATTATTGTAATAATTATGTTTTTGTTAAAATATAATTGAACATAAATTTTAATAGGGAGTTTAACAATAAATGAAAAATCGAATTATAATGTTTTGGGCTATTGTAGCTATTGTGATAGTTTCACTTGTAATAATTTTTACAAAACCAACTAAGCTTGGTTTAGACTTGGTAGGCGGATCAAGATTAGTATTAGAGGCTCAGACATCAAATTCTATTGCGAAGATTACACCTGATATGATGGATAGCTTACAATTTGCTATTGAAAACAGAGTTAATAAACTAGGTGTAGCGGAAACAGTTGTTCAACGTTCAGGCGAAAACCGATTAGTTGTTGAGATTCCTGACGTATCAGATTTAGAACAAGCAAAAGCATTTATTGGTGATACTGCAGAATTAGAATTCAAAGCACCAATGCCTAGTATGAACAACGATATGTACACAGAAAACTGGATTTCAACAGGTTTGACCGGTAAAGACTTATCAAAAGCTAATTTAAGCACTAATTCATCAAACGGACAATGGGTTGTTGATTTAGAATTCAATGCAGAAGGAACAAGAAAATTTGCTAAACTAACAAGAGCATTAGTAGGCAAACCAATGGCAATATTCTTCAATGGAGAAATGCAATCAGCTCCTGTAATTAGAGAACCGATTATGGAAGGTAGAGCTCAGATTTCAGGTGGTGACAATGGCTTCCAATATGAAGAAGCTAAGAAAATGGTTGACTTGTTGAACGCAGGTGCTTTACCTGTTCCGGCTAAAATTATTGAAGAAAATACAGTTGGACCAACTTTAGGTGCTGATAGTATTGCAAAATCTAAAGTTGCAGGTATGATTGGTCTTGGACTTGTAATGTTATTTATGGTTGCTTATTATAGAGTCCCTGGCTTAATTGCAGATATAGCACTTTGTATTTATGGCTTAATCTTATTTGCGATATTTAAAACAATACCTGTTACAATGACATTAGCAGGGATTGCAGGTTTCATATTAAGTATAGGTATGGCGGTTGATGCTAATATCCTTATTTTTGAAAGAACAAAAGAAGAATTAAGAGCAGGCAGAACATTATTTACTGCGATTAATACAGGTTTTGACAGAGCATTTACAAGTATTTTTGACTCTAATATGACAACAATTATTACTTGTGTAATCCTTTATTGCTTAGGAACAAGTATTGTTAAAGGTTTTGCTTTAACTCTTGCATTAGGTGTTGTTGTTTCAATGTTCTCAGCGATTACAATAACTAAAAACTTTATGTTACTAATGTTTGGAACAAAATCACTTACAAATCCTGCATTGTTTGGATTAAGAAAAGATGAAATCGGTCAAGGTTATCAAGTTACCGAATCTAAAAAAGAGAATGCAAAATTTGGAATTATTGATTAATTAAGATAATAAAAGGAAAGGTTATATATTATGAAACTCAATATAGTAAAGATTAGATTTTGGTGTTTAGCTTTTTCAGCACTATTAATACTTCCTGGATTAATAGGTATGATTTATTCAACAATAACATCTCCTACACACACACCATTGAAAGTTGGTATTGATTATACAGGTGGTACAACTTTACAGTATGGTGTTAAAAAAGATGTTACTAACGCAGAAATTGCTAAAATAAGAACTAATCTTGAGGCAAATAATATAGAAAATCCTTATATACAGATAGTAAACGTTAATGCAAAGAAAAATGATAGCAACTTAAAAGCTATGATTTCTATAAGAACTAAGTTTATTGATAGCAAATCAAATGAACAAAACACAATAACACAAGTTATCCAAAAAGATTATCCTGATGCTCAACTTGTTCAAGTTGCATCTGTTGGGGCTACAATGGGAAAAGAATTGTTCAAAAATTCTTTAATCGCATTGAGTTTAGCTCTTTTAGGTATAGTTTGTTACTTAACAATCAGATTCCAATTTGATTATGCTCTAGCTGCAATCTTAGGGCTTGTTCACGACGTTTTATTTGTTTGTGGTGTGTTTGCATTAATGGGTATTTTCAAAGGCGTTGAAATCGATTCTTTATTCGTTACTGCAATATTAACAGTAATCGGTTTCTCTGTTCACGATACAATCGTTGTATTTGACAGAATTAGAGAAAATTTAAGATATTATGCTAAGAAAATGACTTTCAGCGAAATCATTAACTATAGTGTTGAACAAACAATGGCAAGAAGTATCAATACTTCATTAACAACATTGATAACATTGTTAGCATTATATTTCTTTGGTGGAGTTACAACAAAGAACTTTGTACTTGCAATGATTCTAGGTATAACAATTGGTACATATTCAAGTATTTTCTTCTGTTCAGTATTGATTGATATTTGGAAAGATAAAGCTCCTGGAGCAACTACAAAGAAAGTTGAAACAGCTGCTGCTTAATGGTTTAGCCTATGAAAAAAACAGAACTTCTTGCACCTGCTAAAGATTTAGAAACTGCAAAACTTGCAATCGATTGTGGTGCAGATGCTGTTTATATCGGTGGGCCTTCGTTTGGGGCAAGATACAAGGCAGGCAACTCATTAGAGGATTTAAAAGAGCTTGTTCAATATGCTCATAAGTTCTATGTAAAAATATATGTGACAGTTAATACTATTGTTACAGATATAGAACTTGATGAGGTAAAAGAACTTATTAAAAAACTTTATGAAATCGGGGTTGATGGAATAATTGTTCAAGATATGGGTATACTTAAACTTGCGATTGATAAACAAATCCCGCCTATTCCATTACATATAAGCACCCAATGCGATAATAGATTTTTAGAGAAGGTTAAATTCTTTGAGGAAATTGGAATTCCAAGAGTTGTTTTGGCTCGTGAATTATCACTTGATGAGATAAGAGAGATTAAGAAGAGTACAAATGTAGAGTTGGAATGCTTTATACACGGGGCTTTGTGTGTTTCTTATAGCGGACAATGTTATTTGAGCCAATGTATTGGTGGACGTTCTGCAAATAGAGGCGAATGTGCTCAACCTTGCAGAAAAAAATATTCGTTGATTGATGATAAAGGAAATGTTATTGCAAAAGATAAACACCTTTTATCGACCAAAGATTTTAATGCTACAAAACACTTGAAAGAAATGGTTGATATCGGGGTAAAATCATTCAAGATAGAAGGTAGATTAAAAGATACTGACTATGTGAAAAATGTTGTTCTTTATTATAGAAAAGAACTTGATAAAATATGCGGAAAAACATCTTCCGGAACAATTTTGACGAACTTTGAACCTAATATAACAAAGAGCTTTAATAGAGGTTATACAGATTATTTCTTAGAAAAAAGAAAAGATTGCTTTAATTTTGATACTCCGAAAGGGCAATATTTAGGCAAAGTTACAAAGATTGGCAAAAACTTTTTTGAAACAGATACAAAAGAAAATATTAACCCGCAAGACGGACTTTCAATAGGTGAAGAAGGTTGCCTTGTGAATAAGGTTGAGGGGAAAAAGATTTTCCCTAACAAAATGCCTGAGATAAAGGTTAATCAAAAAGTTTTCAGAAACAAAGATGCTCAATACGAGAAAGAACTCAATAATGCGAAAGTTAAACGTCAGATTCAAATAGATATTGAGGTTAAAGACGGCAAAATTTGGTCGATTGATGAGGATAATAACAAAACATTTGTAGAAATTGAATCAACAGAAAAAGCGAATAACCAAGATAAGATGAACCAAAACTTTATAACTCAGATGAAAAAAACAGGGGATTCTGATTTTACGGTTAACAATATTGAACTTGATTCAGATATCCCATTCATGCCAGTATCTGCGGTTAATGAGTTGAGAAGAACTTTGCTTGATAAACTTATGCAAGAAAGATTGAATAATTATAAACGAGAAGAACAAACCCCATTGAGATATGTCGATTATTATAAACAAGAGGACGATTATAGAGCGAATGTTTATAATAATGAGGCAAAAGAGTTTTATAAATATTGTAATTGTGAGATAACAGAACCTGCTTATGAAATGGGGTGTGGGCATCAGATAGAATTAATGCGTACAAAACATTGTATTAAGTATGCTTTGAATATGTGTAAAGCACCTAAAAAACTATTCTTGGTCGATGATAGAGGCAAGAAATACGAACTCAAATTTGATTGCAAAAATTGTGAGATGGTTATTTTAGGATAAGTTTGGGGTATAATATAGAGGTACGAAAAAAGGGAACAGAACATGTGCCCGTAGCTCAGTTGGATAGAGTGCAGGTTTCCGAAACCTGAGGTCATGGGTTCGATTCCCATCGGGCATAAATCTGGATACTATTGGGAAGGATAGAAGATGAAAAAAGTTTATATAGAAACACTAGGCTGTCAGATGAATAAATCAGATGAAGAAAGAATGTTGGGAATGCTTCAATGGTTGGATTATGAACAAACATTAGAACCTAAAGAAGCAGATTTGTTGATAATCAATACATGTTCTATCCGTCAGTTGTCAGAGGACAAAGCATATAGTGCAATCGGAACTTGGGGCAAATGGAAGAAAACAAGACCTGATTTAAAGATTGTTTTTGCTGGCTGTGTTGCTCAACAAAAGAAAGAAGATTTGTTCAAACGCGCTCCTTATGTTGATTTGGTTTTGGGAACACATAGACTTTATGAACTCCCTGAACTTATTAAACGAATCGAAGCAGGAGAAAGAGTTTGCTCAACAGAAGAAGTTGTTTTCCCTGAAGATAATTTGGATATTATCAGAAAAAAAGGTGTTAATGCTTGGGTTCCTATTATGGAAGGCTGTAACAATTTCTGCTCATATTGTATCGTTCCTTATACACGAGGTAGAGAACGTTCAAGAAAATTTGAACAAATTATGGGCGAAGTTAAAAAAGCACTTTCAGAAGGATTCAAAGAAATTACTTTGCTAGGTCAAAATGTAGATAGCTACAAGGGAGTTAATGAACAAGGCGAAGAAGTTAACCTTGCAGGTCTTTTGCGAGCGATTAACTCACTTGATGGCAAGTTCAGAATCCGTTTTGTAACTTCTTATCCGACAGATATAACAGATGAATTGATTGATACTGTTGTGGAACTAGACAAAGTTTGTGAATACTTCCATATCCCAATGCAATCAGGCGATGACGAAGTATTGAAGAAAATGAACAGAAGATACGATGTTGCAACTTATACCAAGATTTGTAACCATGTGAGAGAAAAAGTTAAAGATGTAACAATCACAAGTGATTTTATCGCAGGTTTCCCAGGGGAAACAGAAGAACAATTCCAACACACACTTGATGAGATTTTGAAACTTGAATTAGATTATTCAAATACAGCGGCTTATTCACCAAGGGAAGGAACAGTTGCTGCAAAATGGGTTGATAAATACTTGTCAAAAGAAGTTAAAGAAGAAAGACTTGCAAGATTGAACGAAACCGTTAGAGAAGCTTGCTTGAACTCTAATAACAAATATGTTGGTCGAGAAATGGAAATCCTTGTGGAAAAATTCGGAACTAATAAACACGGCGATAATGTTATTTCAGGAAGAACAAGAAATAACAAAATGGTTCATGTTCCTTGTGATGAAAACAGGGTTGGCGAATTCGTTAATGTAAAAATTGTTGGTGCTAAGACTTGGTACTTAAAAGGGGAATTAATTTAATGCAAGAAATGATGCCTGATAACTACACAGTTATTGATATAGAGACAACAGGGTTGAGCCCTAATAATGATGATATTATCGAACTTTCAGGACTGAAGGTAAGAGATAATAAGGTAGTGGAAGAATTTTCTACACTTGTAAAACCTAATAAGGGGGTTAATTCTTTTATCAGTAATCTAACAGGCATAACAAACGGAATGTTGAACGATGCGCCTAAGATTGAAGATGTGTTGCCTAAGTTGGTTGAGTTTATAGAGGACGATACTATACTTGGGCATAATGTAAATTTTGATATCGGGTTTATAAGAAACAAGTTGAGCCGACATTTGAACAAGGAATTGAATAACCCTAGCTTGGATACAATGTTTATTGCAAGACGCGTCTTGAACTTGAAGAATTATAAACTAACAACTATTGCAGAAAACTATGATATAGATACTAAAAATAACCATAGAGGATTAAAAGATTGTTATATAACTTATGAGGTGTATAACAACTTGACAGGCAAGACCGAACCAGCCTACGTCCAACAAAGTTTGTTGTAATTTAACTTTTTTCTTATATAATATATTCAAATTAAGGTGTTATATGTGTTTATTGTGAGGTGTTGGATATGTTAAATGTGTTGTCAGGTTATAAAAACTCTTTGAATTTTAAGGCAGATTTAAAAAGTGATAAAAAAAATAATGAAAATCAATCAACATCAAGTATAAAACATTTATCTACAACTTCAAAAACGATGATAGGTTTAACCGCTTTGGGGGTTGCAAGTGCTGCAGTTGTATCAATACGTAGTAAAAAACCTCAGTTAAAAAAAGATGATTTTCAAGAATTTATGCGAGTTATAAAAGAGCTTGGAATATCCAAGAGCGAAGATATTGCTAAAAATTGTACAGAAAAGAATATTTTAGGAACCGGAGCAAATTCAACAGTTTATAAATTTACACATCCCAAATTAGATAATTGGGCAATAAAAGTAATAACTAAAAATAAAGACTATCAATCAAGTTTTTCAAAAGATATTCAAGAATCAGCTGACCAATTTAAAGGATTGAATATGGGGCAAGAAATAGGTCATATTGGTGATAGTGTACTGATTTTAAAACGAATAAATGGAAAACCTCATTCTATTGCAGATTGGTCAACTAGAAGAAGAGATGGTATAGAAATAACTAAAGAAGAAGCAAATAACTTTCTTGAAAATATAAGAACCATATCAGAATTTCCGCAATCAACATTTAACAATTATGCTCAAAAATTAAAAGTTCTAGAGGATAAAGGTTATAAGGCTGATAGTTTTAATCCAAATAATTATTTAATTGATTACAAAAATAAAGACATTCATATCATTGATGCTTATTCATATGCGCCTGATGCGAATATGAATTCAAAATATGATTTGATATGCCCATTAATAGATTATCCGAACTATGAAAGTTATCACAAACTTATGTCTTCAAGTCAAAAAGAAGAATATTCCCAAATAACAAAAAAAATAGCTTCAAAATGTAGTAAGGCTGCTGAGCAAAATGGTATTGATTGTTCAGAATCTAAATTTAGAGAGTTTATCTCAAGAGTAGACTCAAGAGAGAATAATGGTGGTAGATATACTTCAAGTTTTAATAAAATGAAGGAACTATCCAACATAGAATAAATGGATAATAAATAGTATATTTATTTTTGGCATAATGAACTTGTTTCGGAATCTATTCGATTAATTGACCACGCTATTAATTATTTTGTCATTGCGAGCAAAGCGAAGCAATCTATTTAATATAGATTCAGTATGACAGGTTTAAATCATTAAGATACTAATATGTCATTATCAGCCCATAATTCGCATTGAGTCATAACTGTTTGGACTGCATCATCCATTCCTTCAGGTGGATATTTATGGGCTTTCAAAAGTTTTTTTATCATCATTCGCATTTTAGCTCTCGCAGATTCTTTTTTCTGCCAGTCGATTGTTTTATTTTTTCTAAGTGTTTCTGTTAATTCTTTTGTAATTGCAATTAATTCATCGTTTTCATAGAAATCTTTAATTGCTGCAGGTTTTGTTAATGCATCATAGAATGCTAACTCATCAGTAGTTAGCCCTAATTCATTTCCTTCTTCTTTTGCTTGTGCGATTTGTTTTGCTATATTTAATAATTCCTCAATAACTTCTTCATTCGTTATCAATCCATTTATATATCTATTCATTGCAGCTTTAATAATTTCACTAAATTTTTCTGATTTTACAAAATTTGTTCTTTTATAAACAGAAACTTGTTCTGCAATTAATTTTTTCAGAATTTCAACTGCGGCATTTTTTTCTTTCATTTTAGAAATTTCATCTAAAAATTTTGGATCAAAAAGAGAAAATTCTTCGTTCACATCTTGGAAAAGATTAATAACTCCATCACTTTTGATACTTTGTTTAAGGAGTTCATTAATTTTTTGATTCATTTCTTTTAATGAAATTTTCTTTTCAGAGCCTGCATTCATATAACGTACGACAAGGACTCTTACTGCCTCAAAAAATGCTGCTTCAATTCTATTATCTCTATCAACTAATGATGAACATAAAGATAATGCTTGATGAAGAAGCAGAGCTTCTTTTATAAATATTTCTTTGAGTTTTTCATTTTTTACTGCGATTAAGAAGTTCATACCACTACTGATTAGCCTTCCTCTTTCTAAATCAGTACCAATTTTAAATCTTGAATAATCAAATCTATTCATAATATCACGACAGACTTCTAATTTTTCAAGGAATTTCGGATATGCAGATGATTCAATATTTGTATCGCCGTAATTTTTCCTATCTCTTGTAGTATAATCATTCATTGCTTGTTTTAAAGCTGATGCAATACCTACATAATCAACTACAAGACCACCTTCTTTGTCTTCAAAAACTCTATTAACTCTTGCAATTGCTTGCATTAGATTGTAACCTGACATTGGCTTATAAACATACATTGTAGCTAATGATGGAACATCAAAACCTGTAAGCCACATGTCAACAACAATTGCAATTTTAAAATCTGAATCATTCTTTTTAAAATCTTTTGCCAATTCATTTCTATGATGTTTGTTTCCAATAATTTTTCGCCAATCTTCAGGGTCATTATTGTTTTCTGTCATAACAACTTTAACTTTTTCTTTCCAATCAGGTCTTAATTCAAGTATTTTATGATAAATATCTAAAGCAATTTGTCTTGAATAAGCAACAATCATTGCTTTTCCTGTTAACTTATCAGCTCTATTTGTTTCGTAATGTTCTATGATATCAGTAACAAGAGAATTAATAGTGTTTTGATTTCCTAAGATGGCTTCCATTTGTCCTAGTTCACGCTTGCTTTTTTCTATTACTTCAGGGTCAGCATTATGAGCCATAATCTCATATTCTTTGTCGATAAGTCTTAGTGTTGGCTCATCAAGTTGAAGTTTCACAACCCTGCTTTCATAATATACAGGACGAGTTGCACCATCTTCAACAGCTTGTGTCATATCATATACATCAATATAATCACCAAAGACTTCTCTTGTGTTTCTATCTTTTATTGAAACAGGTGTTCCCGTAAATCCTATAAATGTGGCATTAGGCAAGCAATCTCTTATTATTCTTGCTGTTCCGACTTTGATTTCACCTGTTTTAGAATCCATTTTTTCAGCCAAACCATATTGTCCTCTATGTGCTTCATCAGCCATAACAATAATATTTCTTCTTGTTGATAATGGCTCTGCTGATTCTTCAAACTTCTGCATTGTGGTAAAGATTATTCCGTTAGCTTTTCTACCTTCTAGCCAATCTTTTAATCCAATATCATTTTTTGAAGAATTTTCACTTAATTTTCTGCAAGTGGCTTGAACAGGTTCTTGTCTTAAAAAGTCTTTGCATTTAGAAAATTGTGAGTATAGTTGATTGTCTAAATCGTTACGGTCTGTAATCACAACAATAGTTGGACTATTCAATGCTTTTTGTAAAAGTTGTGCATAAAATACCATTGATAAAGATTTGCCACTCCCTTGTGTATGCCAGAAAACCCCACCTTTCCCGTCAGTTTCTACTGCTCTTTTTGTTGATTGAACAGCTTTTTTTACGGCGAAATATTGATGATATCCTGCAAGGATTTTGAAAATATCTAATCCATCTTTTGAAAAACAAATAAAGTTTTTGATTATGTCTAATAATCTTTCTTTTTGGAAAATCCCTTCAAAGAATGTATCAAACTGTGCATATTGTGTGTTTTCATAATCTCCATCTTTTGTTTTCCACGCCATAAAACGAGTTTCATCAGATGTAATAGTCCCGGCTTTTGATGTTAATTGGTCAGACATTACACAGATTGCGTTATAAATAAACATAGAAGGGATTTCGTGCATATAATTCTTTAATTGTCGATAAGCTTCTGATGCGTCAGTTTCTTCTCTTGAAGGTGATTTCAATTCCATTATTACAACAGGTAATCCGTTTAAAAATAGAAT
>CALUUV010000033.1 GCA_944324055.1 Candidatus Gastranaerophilales bacterium
TATTATACTTATAAAGTATATACAGGGTAGATATCGTCAACTAGATATAAAGGAGAATTAGTTTATGGCAAGAGTATTGATTTCAATGCCTGAAAAGTTTCTAGATGAAATAGACAATGTGGCAGATAACGAAAATCGTTCACGTTCTGAGTTAATCAGGGAAGCATTAAGAACCTATATTCACAGAAACAGAGTAAGAACATCTAGTTATGCAACCCAAAATGCACAGTTGTTAGAAGCATTATTAGATTAGTGTCAACTTAAAAAAGATTCATTAAAAGGCGAAACGATTGTTTCGCCTTTTGTGTTGTGTTAGTATTTTTGTATGGAATTTAGACATTATACAGTAATGAAAAATGAAGCAGTTGATGCTTTAGAATGTGAAGAAGGTAAGATTTATGTAGACTGTACCTTAGGTGGTGGCGGTCATAGTGAATTAATCCTTCAGAGAATATCCCCAAGTGGCAAGCTTTTTGCATTCGATATAGATGATGATGCAATAAATTATGCATCAGAAAGATTAAAGGGATATGACAATTTAACAATAATAAAAGATTCTTATACAAATATTAAATCTCAAATGGCAGCGCATGGTGTTGATAAGATTACAGGTGGTGTTTTATTAGATTTAGGTGCATCTTATCATCAGTTGACAAAGGCAGAACGTGGTTTCTCTTTTATGCATGATGCTCCTTTGGATATGAGATTTAACATGGATAGTGACTTTTCGGCTTATGATGTTGTGAATGGATATTCTGAAGATGAGCTTGTGAAGATATTTTCAGAGTATGGTGAAGAAAGATTTTCAAAACGAATAGCAAAAGCAATTGTAACAATTCGCGAAAAAAATCCAATCAAGACTACGCTTGAATTAGCCGAATTAATCAAAAAAAGTACTCCAAGAATAAAAAGTTCTATTCACCCAGCAACAAGAGTGTTTCAGGCTATTAGAATAGAGGTTAATGGAGAGCTTAAAAATGTAAATAAAATCTTAACAGATGTCTTGGATTTATTGGGGTATGGTGCTATAATATCTGTAATCAGTTTTCATTCCTTGGAGGATAGAATAGTAAAGAGACTATTCAAGTATGAAGCACAAAAGTGCAGATGTAATAATATGATTTGTACTTGTGAGCCACCAAGAATAGAACTTGTTAATAGAAAACCTATTATAGCGTCGGATGAGGAGATAAGAGAAAATCCACCGTCAAGGAGTGCAAAGCTAAGAGTTGCAAGATATATCAAAGAGTAGGGTAGGACTTTGGTAAGAAACTATACAAACAAATCAATGGTTAGTGGGTATGATGTTAATTATTCTTCTAATGTATTAACAAACCCAATTCAGCAATCAACCAATGGAAGTATTCAATCTAATAGAGAATTAGGTTATATTAATATTAATGGGAACAGATCAGAAGTAATTGATGGATATTTCCCAAAGGAAAATTTAGTTAGGGCCATGGCAATAAAAAAAGTAAATAAAACATTATGTGGACTTTTACTTTGTCTTATATTCGTATCGATTATAAGTTATTATTTTGTTGTGTCTAGTGAAATTAAATTGAATGAATATAGTCGTCAAACAATAATGTTGAACGATGAAAATGCTGATTTACAGAACCAGTTAGATAGATTAAAATCATTCAGTAATGTTGATATGACAATGCAAAAAAATAATTTGCTTCAAAAACCTGATAAAGTAATTGAAGCCCCAGAAGTTGAAGCAAGTCAGGCAAAACCTGTTCAGTTTGAAACAGAAAGACCTTTCTCTTGGTCAATTGGTTATTAATTATCTTATTAAATAAAATATTAATAAAAAAGTTGCTTAAATTTATTAAGGCAACTTTTTTTATTCAATCTTTTCATGTTAAGAAATCTAAACTTATATTAAAAATAAGAAGTAATTGATGATTTTTTCTTTACTATTTTTCCTGTTTAAAATAGTATGATATTATATAGTAAAGTATATAAAGTATAGTTAATAAAAGAGGTTAAATCGTGGAAAATTTAGGACCAGATATTTTTGGAAGAAAAGAAGTAACAGAACCAAAAGATAACGGTATGCCGCCTTTAGCACCAGGCGTAGGACCAGCAAAAATTAAAGTTATTGGTGTAGGTGGTGGAGGCGGAAACGCTGTAAACCGAATGATTAAATCAGGATTAACAGGTGTTGAATTCTGGTTAATGAATACAGATTTACAAGTATTGCAATATTCATCTTGTGATAATAAATTGCAATTAGGTCCAAAATTAACAAATGGTTTAGGTGCTGGTGGCGAACCTCAAATCGGGGAAAAAGCTGCAGAAGAAGCACAACAAGAAATTACAAAAGCAATTGAAGGCGCAGATATGGTATTCGTTACTGCAGGTATGGGTGGCGGAACTGGTACAGGTGCTGCTCCTATCGTTGCTAAAATTGCTAAAGATTTAGGTATTTTAACAATCGGTGTTGTTACAAAACCTTTCTCTTTTGAAGGAAAACGTAGAGCAAACCAAGCTGAACAAGGTCTTGAAAAATTAAGAGAATCAGTTGATGCTTTAATCGTTATTCCTAATGATAAATTATTAGATGTTGTTGATAGAAGAGTATCACTTCAAGAATCATTCATCGTAGTTGATGAAGTTCTTCTAAGAGGTGTTCAAGGTATTTCTGATATCATCACAATTCCTGGCTTAATCAACGTTGACTTTGCCGATGTTAAGAGTGTAATGCAAGCATCTGGTTCAGCATTAATGGGTATTGGTCGTGGAACTGGTGAAGGTAGAGCAATTGAAGCTGCTAAGATTGCAGTTAACTCTCAATTATTAGAAACATCTATTAACGGTGCATCTGGTGTAATTGTTAATATTACAGGTGGTCCTGATATGACATTACACGAAGTTACAGATGCTACAAATATTATCAATGATGCAGTATTAGATGATGCAAGAGTTATTATTGGTGCTGTTATTGATGATAATATCCAAGGTGAAATTCAAATTACAGTTATTGCAACAGGTTTTGAATTAAAATCTCAAAAACCAGTTTTTGAAAGAACTGCAGAAGATAGAATAAATCCTGCTGATTTCTTCGCTGGATTCAATAGAGATACAAATTCAGCTCCAAGAAGCAATGATATGTTACCAAGCTTCACTAATATTGAAATTCCTGATTTCTTAAAGAAGTAGGTAATTATAACAAATTAATTTAAAAAAAAGCCCTGAATTACTTCAGGGCTTTAAATTTCATTACATACCTATTACACTTAACCATTAGAACTTTGTAAAAATCTTTGCCCTTGAGACTTGTATCTTGCTTTGGCATTGATTTGAGCACATATATTACCTAACTTGTTTGATAATGCTAGCATGTTTCTTTGTACCGCTGCAATATCATTCATTGTTTCCATCATTTTATTAGGGTCAACCATTTTTTCCATAAGACCTTCATGGTTTTCCACTTGCTTACCTGCATATTTTTTTACTAAAAGTTTATCAATATAATCTTGAGCGCCAACTGCCATAGAATTATTCCCTAAATATAACCGTATTCCCATGGATATAAAGTATATTTTCATGGGATTATTGCTTTTTTTAAGGGAAAATATTACAAGTTTGTTACATAATTATTCAATAGTAATATTAAATTTTTCAAAATCGATATTTTCTTTTATTTCTTTATTTTCTTGATTAAGCTTTGTTCTTAAAGTTAGCCAATTGTTAATAATAGAGTTGGTTGTATATTTTTTTTCTATTGTGGTTGATGTCATTTTCTACTCCTTCACATTTTCGATAAATCAGCTGAAGAATAAAAATTGCTATAAATGTTAAAACTTATTTACAGTTATTTACTAAAAATATTTTTTTTACCTTCCTCTGTTGGTTGTTTATAAAGACTAATATTTGTTTCCAACTGGGTTATTATTTTGATTTAGTATTGTTGATTTTTTTTGTTGATGTTACGATTGTTGGTAACATAGGGAGGATATTATGAACATTCTTTTTGTAATAGATAAAATTGAACTTAAGTATTTTGAGTTTAATAATCTTGTGACAAACTTTTGGTTAATAAAAGAATTTTTAGATAGAGGGAATGAAGTTTGTATCACAACTATTAATAATCTTTATCTAGAAAAATCAGAAGCTTATGCAAAGGTTCATCAATCTTATGTGCTAAATAATAACATTTTTTATAAAGAAGAAATGTTAAATTTCAAAGTTGATGATTTTGATTTAGTAATGTTCCGTCCAGATCCTCCAGTAGATAATGATTATTTGGCTGCGACTTATATTCTGGATTTTGTAAAACATGCAAGAATTATAAATAATCCAAAATCTATTAGAAACTTTAATGAGAAAATTCATACAGCTTTATTTTCTGATTTAATGCCAAAATATTTGGTATCAGCAAGTCGCTCAAGAATTGAAGATTTCTTGAATGAGTGTGGTGAAATTGTTTTAAAACCACTAAACCAATGCTTTGGTAAAGGTGTAATGTACTTACATGTTGGAGACCCTAATACTCGCTCAATCATTAATACTTTAACAAATAACGAGAGTTCTTTGATTATGGTTCAAAGATATCTTCCAGATGTAAAATTTGGTGATAAGAGAGTTCTAACATTGGGAGATGAAGTTTTAACAGAATGTGTTCTAAAACTTCCAACAGGTGATGATTTTAAATTTAATACCCATAACGATAATTATGTAAGACGAGGAAAGCTTACTTTTTCTGAAGAAGAAAACTTCAAACGTGTGGCAAAAGAACTTAATAAAATGGGTATCCCAATGGCAGGTTTGGACGTTGTTAATGAACAAATTATTGAGATTAATGTTACAAGTCCATGTTATTTCATAAAAGAAATAAACGAACAATTTGGAGTTAATTTAGAAAAGAAAATTTGCGATTATATCCAAAATGAGAGTTTATATTATGTGAAAAATAAATTAAATGTAGAACCTGTTGTTGTTCCTCAGATAGAGGTAAATAGTCAAATTGTTATAGGTGAAGATAATTCTTACCCATATAAGACAGAAACATTTTAATTTTAACTATTCTTAACATAATAAGCAATTTTCTCGCACACATTGTTTTATATAGAGTATAAAAGTGTGTGTGGAGGTAAACTATGGTTTATTCTGTAAGTAATAATAAAGCATTTATTAATGGTCAAAATGGGATATATGACAAAAAGGTTAATAATCCTGAAGTAAAATACGGTCGAAATGCAACTAATAATTACATGACTTATGTAAAAGATATTGCAAGAAATCCAATGCCTCCAATTAATTTTGAGTATAGATATATTCCAAATGGACAATATTCTTATAAGGCATTGATGGGTAATGCTTATGAAGAATTAGGTAAAAAGACTGAAGTTTCAGTAGCAGAACTAAACCAAAAATTTGATGCTGACAAGCAAAAGATTCAAGCAATGAATAAGGAAATTTTAGCTAAGAATCCAAATAGTCCTGTTGTAAATCCTGATTTTACAGCAGAAGCATTAGATTTAAATGGAGATGGCAAGGTTGATATTGCAGAATATGCTACATCAACAATGGCTGCTGATATGCTTGATGGCGATCAGACAAAATGTGATGTAAAAAACCTTGATGGAGTAATTACTAATAAAGGTGAAGATGCATCAATGGCATTGTATATGAAACAAAATGTACAAAATGCTAAAGCTTTATTTAACGAAATCCATAAAACATTCCAATTAGATAAAGCAATGAATGAGTTTAAATCGGATCCAAATAATATGGTTCAATAATATAAAAGGTCGGACTTTATTAAGTCCGACCTTTTTATTTATAAGTTAAATAAGCATTATTTGCCTATTTCATTAACCCCTTTAGTTTGGATTTCATCAAGAAGTTTGTTAATGAATTCATCAACTTCAAATGTTCCAACTTGTCCAACGCCACGTTTTCTGATAGCAAGTGAGTTAGATTCTTTTTCCTTATCACCTACAACGCAAACATAAGGAACTTTGTGTTGTTGAAGAGCTTCTCTTATTTTGTAGTTCATACTTTCAGATCTGTCATCAAGTTGAACTCTTATACCTTTAGCTCTCATTTTGTTGTAAACTTCTTCTGCATAATCAGCATGTTTATCGTTAGAAATTGGAACGATAGTTACTTGATTTGGTGCTAACCAAGCAGGGAATGCACCAGCATAGTGTTCAATTAAGATACCATGGAATCTTTCCATTGAACCAAAGATTACTCTGTGTAACATAACAGGTGTTTTCATACTTCCGTCTTTATCTTGGTATTTAATACCAAATCTTTCAGGAAGGTTGAAATCAAGTTGAATAGTTGCACATTGCCAAGTTCTACCGATAGCATCTTTAACTTTGAAGTCAATTTTAGGTCCGTAGAAAGCACCGTCACCTTCATTGATGTCATACTTCATTCCACGTTTGTCCATAGCTTCTTTAAGACCAGCTTCTGCTAAATCCCAGTTAGCAAGTTCTCCAACATAGCTTTCAGGACGAGTTGATAATTCAACTTCAAAGTTCATGTTGAAGATTTTCATTGTATCTGATACAAAATCAATAATTTCATTGATTTCGTTAACTAATTGTTCAGGAGTACAGAAGATGTGAGCATCGTCTTGAGTGAAACCTTGAACACGAGTTAAACCAGCTAATGCACCTGATTTTTCTCTTCTGTAAACTGTTCCAAGTTCTGCCATTCTTAATGGTAATGAACGATATGAATGTCTATTTGCTTGATAAATCAAAATGTGGAATGGACAGTTCATAGGTTTTACTACAAATTGATCATCTGAATCTTCGTCTTTTTGGATAAAGAACATATTTTCTTTATAGTGGTCCATATGACCTGATATTTCCCAAAGTTTTGATTTTGCAATTTGTGGAGTGTTAACGATTACATAACCACGTTTTCTGTGTTCTGTTCTCCAATAGTTTTCTATTTCTTCTCTTACAATTGCAAGATTTGGATGCCATAGAACAAGACCTCCACCTAATTCTTCTCTTACTGAGAATAAATCAAGTTGTTTGCCTAATTTTCTATGGTCACGTTTTTCAGCTTCTTCTAAGAAAGTTAAATATCCTTGAAGATCTTCTTTATTCCAATAAGCAGTCGCATAAATTCTTTGAAGCATTTTATTTTTTTCATCGCCTCTCCAGTATGCTCCTGCAACTTTTAATAATTTTATTGCATTCCCTTTGATATAAGATGTATTAGGAATGTGAGGGCCTGCACAAAGGTCGTTAAATAGAACATTTCCTTCTTTATCTTTTGTTAAATAAAGAGTTGGATTATCGTTTCTGTGTTCTTCTAATAACTCAGCTTTGTAAATTTCGCCTTCTGCTTTAAATTCTGCAATTTTTGCATCTACATCTTCTACTTCATATTTTTCAAATACAAGATTTTGCTTGATGATGTTTTTCATTTCTTCTTCGATTTTTGCTAAATCTTCTTGAGTGAAAGCATAACCATCTGTTAAATCAAAATCGTAGTAGAATCCATCAGCTGTTGAAGGTCCGATAGCCAACTTTGCTTGTGGGAATAACTTCTGAACAGCTTGTGCCATAATGTGTGAGCAAGAGTGTCTTAATACACTTAAAGTTTCGTTGTTTTTTTCCATAAAAAATCTTTCTGTCCTTTTGGGTGCGTTGGCAAATTATCCATAAAACACTAACGTATGTTTTAAAATTTGCCCCCTGGGGTGGACCCCCCTAACTGTACGTTTATATTTTACCACTTAAAGATATTTAAGAAATATTTTAGCTATTTTTTCTTAAAAAAAGTTTCTTTTATCCAACTTTTTTTAGCTGATTTGTTTTTGGTTTCTTTCTTTTGGATAGTAAGAAAAACTTCACTAAATGGTATAACAGGTTCCATTTTGTAACCACAATTGTCTGATAATGAACCGCCCATCGAAAATAACTCTTCTTGAGGATATCTTCTGCAGATTCCAGGGCGGGTTTTGTGTATTTTACAACGGTTTGTTTCCGGATCAAGATTTGTACATTCAAATACTAATCCTGTTTCATCTTTATCGATTACTTTTAAGTATGTGTAGAATCTATGTTGATACTTTAAATTTTCAAATTCTTTTTCGTCCTGAATAATTCCTTTTGCGTGTTTTACATATATTTTTTTGCAGCATTTTCCACAGCCCAAGCAATGACCTGTTCTGTAATATTTTCTCCTCAAGATTTTTGAATAAAAGAATTTTTGAAATTTATTTAACATTGACTAATTTTGATTTTGCTAATTTGTACTCGTTTGATTTTGGGTGTGCAAGGCGCATTACTTCTGTAAAATATTTGTTAGCACCTTTTATTTCACCTTTCAATAATAATTCGTTTCCTTTTGCAAGGTAGTTCTTTGTAATAATATCTTCCGAACTGATAAAGCTTTTTAATTTACTTATTTCATCAGTGTATTCTGATTTAAGCTCTGGATTTAGTATAATTAAATTTTCGTACTCAGTTAAAGCTTCATAATATTCATTATTTTCATAGTGTTTTTTAGCAAGCTCTAATGTTATACCAATCGCAGATTCATCAATTAGTTTTTTAATATTACTGATTTTTCTAAGCATAATTAAGTATTCATCTTGTGATGAGATTATGTATTTTAAATATCTGTTATAGAAACAAAATGCCATTCTGTAATCATTAACAGATTCAAAACATTGAGCCATTTTAAAATAAATAGTTTTGTTTTCGTTATTGTTTCTTGATGCAAGCTCGTAATAATATAGAGCATCAGCATAACTTTTCCCTTCATTATATAAATCAGCAAGCGCTAAAGAATATTCGTTAATGATAGGGTATTTTCTAACAGCTTGTAAGTATAAGGTAATGGCAATTGATTTTTCATTTCTTGAATAGTGGTTTTGCGCTTGAATGAATAAATCATTTGCGTTTCTAAACTGTTCATTAATATTTTTTTGTATAGATTTGTATTGATTAGTGTCTTTATTTTGCGCATATTTTAAGTATTTATCATAGTATAAGACTGACTCATATATCATATTTTTAGCAAAATATGCAATAGCAAGATTTAAGCATACAAATTCATCTTTAGGGCTTATACTTCTTGCGATAGTCCAATTTTCAATTGCTTTGTTCGCATCAAGTTTTCTAAAATAACAGTTTCCAAGATATGAAAATGCTAATGAATTTGTAATATCTAATTGAGATGATTGATTCAAATATTCTATTGCAGAGTCAAAATCCCCTTTTTTATAAAAACATATCCCAACATCTAAATATAATTTTGAAGATGCACTTGTTTTTAATAAGCCTAGGTATAATTTCAACGCTGCATCATAGTTTCCTTCTTTAAAATGCTTTTTTGCGGCATTTATAATAGAAGTTTCTATATCAGCATTATCTTCTACACTATATCCAACTACATCTACCATACGCAGATATTATAACATATTTACAGACCTAAGTCATCTATTAATGATTTGTTAGTTGCAAGAGATGCAATTGTGCTATCTTCGAAAACATCAACAACACCTTTAGAGAACATTTCTTCCATAATTTGGTTATGAGATTCGTTTTCTAAATCAGAAGTTGCAAGTTGAGTAAAGTTTCTAATATCTAATTCTCTTTGATACATTTGAATAGCTTTATTAGAGATATCAGAAGAATCGATTAAAAGATTAGAATTATCAACTGTATTATTTTGTGCACGGCGATTAGCGTTAGTTCCAAGAATACTATTAAGAGAATCTTGTTTAACTAAACGGGAATTTAATGCTAAATCATTTGAGTTGTTATTATCAATGTTGTTAAGCATTGCCCTAATCCTCCCTGCAATGAACGGATTTATTATTATAAAGTTTTACCTCTCCGCCATAATATTATGGAATATATTTTCCAAGATGTCATCATTCATTTAGAGGAGGGGGGTAAATAGGGTAGGGGTAAGGGGTAAATAGGGTAGGGGTAAATGGTAGGGGCACTTCAGATTAACTAACTAACCATTCACAAGACCACAAACTACGGAGAGGGAGTGAATAACTAGACCCTCACGGCAACTATCAATCTACGAGAGGAAAGATTTAATACTCTAGGGAAATAAATAATAAGTTAAAAAATTATTATCTCAATGCGAGAATCATTTTATAAATTTGTTCCAACTTTTCAGAGTCCATGTTAGTCAATATGCTGTTGATAACATCAATTTTTTCTTTGTCTGTTGGTTGGATATCTTGCTTAAAGCTAAGGAAAAACTCTAGTGGAGTAACATTTAAGTATTGGCATAACAATTCAAGGCTTTCAGCAGAGATAAAATGTCTACCGATTTCAAAATTGCTAATTGTTTGAGGTTGTAAACCTACTTTTTCAGAAAATGCTTCCTGACTAAGGTCAGTTTCATTTCTCAATCTTCTCAAATTTTTACCAAACAATTTTTTTACATTCATATTAAAAGAATATATTTGTTTATGCTTAATTTCTACTTGTTTAAAAGCGTAAAATTCTATTTAAAACAATAATTTTTGTAAATTTTTTAAAAAATTATATGTCAAACAAGATATTTATTTGTTAAAGTTATACAAAAAGGAGAGTTTATGAAAGAAGATGAGAAATTTTATAGAAGATTAGCAAAAGTGATTAAAGAAGAGAGAACAAAACAAAATCTTACGATTAATGAACTTGCTAAAAGGTCTAAGCTTTCTTCTATTACTATTTCAGATATTGAGAACAATAAATCTCGACCTTATATATCAACTCTTCTAAAAATTAATGACGGATTAAATTTTCCGCCACAAAAAATATACAGTTTGGTATAACTCCATAGTTATATATTCTTAATTCCAACCGATATAATTTAATTATATCGGTTTTTTAGATTATTTTTAACTCATTAGAACTAAGTTATTATTGGGTTTGTATGTTATAATATACAAAAGAGGTCAGGCATGGTTTTAGAAAATAAACTTGGTATTTCTGATTCTGCAGAATTAGCAAGAGAAGAAGAAAAAATTAGTAAGAAAAAAGCGCTTGAATTGTTTGAGAACAAAATTCTTGATACGCTTGATGCCGGAACTTTTGAAACATTATCAAAAATCCATAAGTATTTATTTGATGAAATTTATAATTTTGCAGGAGAAATTAGAACAGTTAATATTGCAAAAGGGAATTTTAGGTTTGCTCCTGTTATGTATCTTGAACAAGCATTATTGCATATTGATAAAATGCCTCAATCAACTTATGAAGAAATAATTGAAAAATATGTAGAAATGAATGTTGCTCATCCTTTTAGAGAAGGTAACGGGCGTAGTACAAGAATTTGGTTAGATTTAATCTTAAAAAAAGAATTAAATATGGTTGTTGATTGGAGTATGGTTGATAAAGAAGATTATTTATTAGCTATGGAAAGAAGTCCAATCAAAAATGTTGAAATCCGAGAACTATTAAAACAAGCATTAACTTCTAAAATAAATGATAGAGAAGTTTATATGAAAGGGATTGATGCAAGTTACAATTATGAGGGATATTTTACTTATAAGACAAAAGATCTTGGTTAGATAATATCTATTGAATTTGTGTTTTTCTTTTGAATATTGATTGATGTATAATGCTATTATGAACGATAAAATTACGATAAAGGGAGCAAGGGAACATAATCTTAAAAATGTATCTTTAGAGATTCCAAAAAATGAGTTAATCGTTTTTACTGGAGTTTCAGGTTCTGGGAAAAGTTCACTTGCATTTGATACAATTTTTGCAGAAGGACAAAGACGTTATGTAGAGAGTCTTTCAACTTATGCTCGCCAATTTTTAGGACAAATGGATAAACCTGATGTCGATAATATTGATGGACTTACTCCTGCAATATCTATTGATCAAAAATCTACAAGTAATAACCCTCGTTCAACTGTTGGTACTGTAACAGAAATTTATGACTATTTAAGACTTCTTTTTGCTCGTGTTGGAACTCCATATTGTCCTCAATGTGGTGCAGAAATTAAGCCTCAAACTATTGACGAGATTGTTAATAGTATTATGAAAAATCCTGAGGGGACTAAAATTCAGATTATGGCACCTGTTGCAAGAGGCAAAAAGGGTGAATTTTTATCTCTGTTTGAGGAACTTAGACAAGAAGGTTTTGCAAGGGTTAAAATCGATGGTGAGATATACAATATTGATGAAGATGAAGTTAAACTTGCAAAAACTAAAAAACACGATATTTATGTTGTAGTTGACCGTGTTGTTGTTAAAGAGTCTGCAAAATCAAGAATTGCTGATAGTGTTCAAACCGCGCTTAAAAAAGCTGATGGAGTTACTGTTGTTGATGTTATCGGACAAGGTGAAGTTATTTACAGTGAAAAATTAGCTTGTGAACATTGTAATTTGAGTTTTGAAGAATTAGCACCTAGAATATTCAGTTTTAACAGTCCTTATGGAGCGTGTGAAAAGTGTTCAGGGATTGGAGTTGATTATCAAATATCACCTGATTTGGTTGTACCTGATAGAACAAAATCTATTAATGAGGGAGCAATTTATCCTTGGAGTAAAAGCTCAACTGATTATTACAAAGATTTGTTGGCGTCTGTTTCTATTGAATGCGGGATTAATTTAGATACTCCATTTAAGGATTTGCCAGAAGAACATCAAAAAATAATTTTATACGGTAGTGATAACATTGTAAAACTTACTGTAAAACAATTTGGTTCTCACAGGTACAAAACTCGTTATCAAAGATTTTGCGGAGTTATACCGTTTCTAATGAAACGATATAACGAGGCAGGTGGCGAATATTGGCGAGAAGAAATAGAAAAATACATGATAACCAAACCTTGTGAAGCTTGTGGTGGTGCAAGACTTAAACCTTTCCCATTAGCTGTTAGATTGAAAGGTACAACAAAAGAGGTTAATATACATGAATTTTGTACAATGCCTATAGATGAGGCATATGAATTTGTTTCAGAATTATATCTTTCATTAACTGATTTTCAGATGAAGATTGCAAAACAAGTTTTAGACGAGATAAGAGCAAGGTTAAAATTCTTGATTGATGTAGGCTTAAGCTATCTTTCACTTGCAAGAACTGCCGGAACATTATCAGGTGGTGAAGCTCAAAGAATTCGTCTTGCAACACAAATTGGTAGTGGTTTATCAGGTGTTTTGTATGTCCTAGATGAACCTTCCATCGGTTTGCACCAAAAAGATAATGACCGATTAATAAAAACATTAATTCGTTTAAGAAATCTTGGCAACACATTGATTGTTGTTGAACACGACGAAGAAACAATGAGAAATGCAGATTACATCGTAGATATTGGACCAAAAGCGGGTGTAAACGGTGGTCGAATTGTTGCTCAAGGTAGTATGGAAGATATTATGAAAGTTGAAGAATCAATAACTGGAAAATATCTTTCAGGTGAAAAATTTATTCCTATTCCTGATAAATTAAGAGAAGGGAATGGAAATTTCTTACAGATAAAAAATGCTCATTTAAACAACCTAAAAAATATTGATTTAGATATTCCACTAGGTAAAATTAATGTTCTAACAGGTGTTTCAGGTTCAGGAAAATCAACATTAATGAGTGATATTATCTGTCAATATGCAATCCATAAACTAAGAGGAAACAAACCAAAACCTCAAGGAGTTGATGAGATTTTAGGGTTTGAAAATATTGATAAAATAATCGAAATTGATCAGTCTCCAATAGGCAGAACTCCTCGTTCTAATCCTGCAACTTATACAGATGTATTTACACCAATAAGAGAATTGTTTGCCAAGACTAATGAATCAAAAATGCGCGGATATAAAGCAGGAAGATTTAGTTTTAATGTAAAAGGCGGACGTTGTGAAGCTTGTAAGGGCGATGGTTTATTAAAGATTGAGATGAATTTCTTATCTGATGTTTATGTAAAATGTGATGTTTGTGGAGGTAAACGCTATAACAGAGAAACATTAGAAGTTAAATACAAGGGTAAAACTATTTATGATGTTTTAGAAATGAGCGTAAAAGAGGCTTTAGAATTTTTTGACTCTGTTCCTCAAATCAAAAATAAATTACAAACATTAAATGATGTTGGTTTGGATTATATCAAACTTGGTCAAAGTGCTACAACATTATCAGGTGGTGAGGCTCAAAGAATTAAACTTGCATCAGAATTAAATAAACGAGCAACAGGTAAAACATTGTATTTATTAGATGAGCCGTCAGTTGGTTTACATTGGGCTGATTTGGATAAATTGATTAAAATTTTACATCAGCTTGCAGATAACGGAAACACAATTTTAGTTATTGAGCATAATATGGATTTAATAAAAATAGCTGATAACATAATTGATTTAGGCCCTGACGGCGGTGTAAACGGTGGAACAATTGTTGCACAGGGTACACCTGAAGAGGTTGCAAAAGTTAAAAACTCATATACCGGTCAGTATTTGAAAAATATTTTGAATATGTGATTTTTCTTTATTTTAATTTCAATAATTCATGCCGACTTGTAAATTCATCTTTATCAACCAAGCGTTTATATAAATCCATGTAAATATATGGTGTGTCAATATCTCCCAGGAATGATATTGTTTCGATATGTCTTGCTAAATCATCACATGGAACATCATTAGAAGTTGCTGACATATAAATTGGTGTATCATCATTTCCTGTGACATCTTTGGATACCTTGGCTGCATATTCAACCATTGAATTTCTTAACTGTATTCCGACTTCGGAGGACGGTTTGACACTATTGTTAATCTCGATGTTATCAATAATAAATGCAGGTTTTCCGTTTTCTCCTTTGATGAAATAGCAAAGAGCGTTACCTACAGTTTTTCTTGATGAATTATCAACAAGCTCTATCATATTGTAAGCTGTGTTCATAATATAATGTGGCATTGCAAAACCGCTTCCGTTCCCCATGCCTATACAACAGGTTGAGTAGTTACCTTGGAAAATATCTTTTTGCGGGTTTCTGTCCCACATTTTTATCGTTAAATCAAGTGTTTTTGTTACTTTGGTATCAGACACTTTTGAGATATCATCAAGTCTTTGATTTAAATGATCCAGTACAGTCAAAGTATTTTTGGCCATTGCTGCTAGTTTAGGGTCAGGATTTACAGCATTTCTCTGAGCTCTTTTCCATACCTTATAAAGCTGCCCTTTTTCCGTGGTATCAGCTAATTTTTTTACCAATCCTTCCAGTTTGGATTTGCTTTTAAGATATTCATTTGGAATTGCAAACTCATCACCTTTAATGAAATTAGGGAATTGCTTTTTGAGAAAACCTTTTACAGGTGTTTGCATCAGTGTATTCATATCTTCTGTAATTTGTGCAGAGATTTGTGATAAATGTTCCTGGTTTGTATCTTTTGATACAAAATGAACTTTGTGTTTTTTAGAAGGGTTTACCCAGCTGTCATAGTCCATATTCATTTCATCAAATTTTATTTTGGTTTGGGCATTTGTCTTTCCGTAAACGTTATTTTCATCATGAATATATTTGATAAAATCAGGTTCTATATTGCCTGCTCTAATGATATCAAAAAAAGCTTCATCGCTGCCGGATTGAATTTCTTTTGATAATAAGTGTACAAATTTTGTATCCCAGCCGGTTAATTTTTTTATAGGGGTTGAAGCAATTTCTTCATCACTCATTCCTGAATTTTTTAAGACTTCTCTAAACAAATCAACATTTAGTTGGCTGATATCAACTTTTCCGATACCAAGCATTTTATGCATTTTATCCATTGAAAGATTATTAGCTTTATATGCATTAATCAAATCAATAAATTCTATTTTTTGACTCGGCATAAACGGTTTTCCGTTTATGTTAGAAGAGTTTGATAAATCTTTTAACAGCTGTATATCATCTGAACTGAAGTTTTTTAAACTTTTCATATATTCTTCTGCAGTATTAAATCTCCTTCGGAGTAAATGATTAACAGCTTCTTTGTCATAAACTGCAGAAAGTACCATTAAATTTGCATACTGTGTATCAAAGAAGTTGTCAACGGTGTTGAGCATAGTCTGTGAATTCGGAAATTCTCCATTTATATATTTTTTCGGATTAGCCCTGACGATTGAATGTTGTGCTTCAACTTTTCCCATTATATTGTTTATATTTTGTTTGTTTATTATACCGCTGTCTGCTATTGTAATTATTGCATCACCACTAAATCTTGGTTTATCACCGTCTTTAAATCCGGCCAAGTCTTCAATTGTTTCTCTGCCTTCTTTTGTTTGTGCTTTGTCAAATAAAACACTTATATTATCACCACTAAATAGCAGATTATCACCGTTTTTAAATCCTGCTAAGTATTCAATTGTCTCTCTGCCTTTTTTTGTTTGAAATTTATCGACGAAACTGCATATGTTTTCACCTCTAAATATAATATCATTACTATTTTTAAATTTCGCTAAGTATTCAATTGCCTTTCTCCCTTTTGGAGTTTTGGCTTTATTGACTAAACTGGTTATATCATACCAATCAAACTTCGGTTTATCACCGTCTTTAAATCCTGCTAAATATTTAATTGCTTTTTTGCCTTCTTGAGTTTTTGCTATATTTACTAAACATTTGTCAAAATAAAACCCATCAAACCTTGGTTTATCACCATCTTTAAATCCGGCAATATATTCAATCGCCTCTCTCCCTTTTTGTGTTTGTGCAGTTTCTACCAATTCTTCTATATTATAAAGATCAAATCTCGGATTATCACCGTTTTTGAATTTTGTTAAGTACTCAATCGCATCTCTTCCTTTTTGTGTTAGCGCTTTATCTCTTAATGTATTTATATCATACCCATCAAACCTTGGTTCATCTCCGTTTTTTAATCCGACCAAGAATTTAACCGCCTCTCTCTCTTCTTGTGTATCAATATTTGTTAATATTTGAATCTCATCATCGCTGAATCTCAAGTATTCATTACCTTGAGCATCTTTGACTGTTTCATTTTTCAAAAACTCAATAAATTCTTCATTTGTTTTGAATGCCGGAGTATTTTCGTCTAGTTTGTATTCATTCTTGATATCAGGATATTCAAGTGCCGTTTTTTCAGTATCATTAGCTTTTATTGAAGCAAAATTTTCTCTTGATTGTTCATCCTCTAGATCCATCCCGCTTGATTGTTTTGAATAAAGTTCCTGTGCAGAATATGTGCCAAGTTTATCTATAATTGATGGGTGACTGCCAAATTTCAAAGTATTTGCCTTGCTGAAAAAAATTGCTTTTGGTATGGTAATCAATCTTTTTTCTTCGGGGTTATTTATCTCATTCCCGTTATATTCTTTTATCCGCATAGAAGTATGTGCTGAAGTTTTGTTTACTTCAGGCTGATATTTGTTTTGGGGTAAAATGGACTTGCTATAATGATTGAGGCTGATACTTAGCATATTATTGATAAACCTTCTAAAAATAAATTTTGCTATATCTTAAAACGGTATTATAAAAAATAATGTATAAAAATTGATTGTGCTACTTATGATACACTATTATTATGAAACGAATAATTGCATTAGTTGATTGTGATTCTTTTTTTGTTACCTGTGAGCAGGCAGTAGAGCCAAAGCTCAAAGGTCAACCTGTTTGTGTCCTTTCAAACAATGAGGGCTGCGTTATTTCTCGTTCTCGTGAAGCTAAAAAAATGGGGGTTAAAATGGGAATGCCATATTTTATGGCAAAAAAAGAGTTCCCCAAAGCCATATACATAAAGGCTGAACACGAGAGATATCGTTGGTTTTCAAAGCGTGTAATGGATTGTTTGAGAGAATTTTCGCCTGATGTTGAAGTTTATTCAATTGATGAAGCATTTATTGATTTGACTGGTACAAGAAAACTTTATCAAAAGAATTATATCGATATTGCAAGAATGATAAGGGAAACAATAAAAGAAAAAACTGATATTGATGTATCTATTGGGATAAGTCTTACTAAAACTTTAGCAAAACTAGCAAGTGACAAAGCTAAAAATACAGGCGGAATTTATGCAATAGGTTCAAGGAAAATTATAAAAGAAATGCGAACAACAAAAGTTGAAGAAATTTGGGGAGTAGGCCGCCAGACATACAAATTCTGCCAAAGATGGGGAATTTTAAACGGAACAGATTTAATCTCGCGCTCTGATGAATGGTTAAAAGCAAAACTTGGAAAAGTTGGAGTTGAATTAAAACATGAGCTTATAGGACAAGTTGTCTCACCTGTTTCAAATAAATATGAGCCTCCAAAATCTATCCAAAATACATCTGCAATAGGTGGTTTCACATCAGATATATCAGTTATAAAATCAGAAATTTCTCGACATATTCATAATGCTTGTTCAAGATTAAGAAAGCATAACGGGAAATGTACAATCGTTGGTGTAATGCTGAGAACAAAGGATTTTTATGTTTATACAAAGCGTAAAACTCTACTTCAACCAACAAATTTTGAATTAACTGTTCAAAATGAAACAGCTGAGCTTTTAGATGCAATTTATTCATCCGGTACTTTATATCGAAGTACAGGTGTAATGCTCGAAGGATTAACTTATAACGCAGAAGAACAGTTATTTTTGTTTGATACTAATTCAGACAAAGATGAAAAACTTGCAAAATGCATTGATAGAATTGAAGAAAAATTCGGCAAAAACTCTATCAAAACAGGTTTTTATAGGGGAAAATAATTTCAAGCCAGTAAGCTGAATTTAAACTCTACATCTACATTTACCCCTAGCCTTTGAAGTAGTCACAGATTAGTTCTTTTTTCTTTGGGATAAATTTCTTTACTGCTTCAACAAGTTTGTT
>CALUUV010000034.1 GCA_944324055.1 Candidatus Gastranaerophilales bacterium
GATTTATACTTAACCATCTTACATCTTACAACTTTTTTACCTACCGCTGAAATTATTATATCAGCGGTTTTTATTATGTCATCTAAATTTTTAGTATGTGAATGGCACATTGTAACTGTAGCGTTTCTCTGCAATAGCATCTGAGCCATAGGTTTACCAACGATATTAGAACGACCAATTACAACAACATGCTTACCTTCTATTGGAATCTTATAATAATCAAGCATTATTAATATTCCTTGAGGTGTAACAGGATAAAAATTAGGTTTCATCCCCAATGCTAATTTACCAACATTTTCAGGAGTAAAACAATCTACATCTTTTTTAGGATCTATTGCACAAACCACATTATCTTTATTTATATGTTTTGGTAATGGCATCTGAACTAATATACCTGTTACAGATTTATCATTATTTAATTCTTGAATTTTATTGATTAATACAGACTCCTCTACATCTGCAGGAAGCTCTATAACAGTAGAATTAATTCCAATTTCTAATGCTGTCTTTTTCTTATTTTTAACATATATTTTACTTGCAGGATCATCACCAACTAATATTACAACAAGATGAGGTTTTATATTCATATTTGAAACCTCTATTTTTATTTGTTCTAATATTTTTTTTGATAATGCTTTCCCATCTAATATCATGACATCACCTGCGGTAAGTTTAATCGATAATAAAATTCTTTAATTGCATTCTGAACAACTTCAGAATCCTTTTCTATTGAATGTTTTACTAAGTTTTCATCAAATGGAACAACACCTAATACATCTAAATCGTATTTTTTCAACAAATCCAATATAGATGTCATATCCTGATTCTGTACCTTATTTAATACAACCCCCATTTGACCACCTGCCGCATACTTTGAAGAAAATTCTTCTATACGTTTTGCTAAGTGAAGAGATTCTTCTGTTGGATTAGCAACAATTACTGTCAAATCAATATCTATATCAACTAGTTGATTTAAATATTTTAAATCGAATTCACAGTCAAAGATTACAAAATCATATCTTTTGATAACACGTAAAACTGCATCATTTATTTGTGCAGTAATAGGACAACGACAATCTTTTGAACCTATAAACCAAGATACTAAAATATCAGTATTATCATTCAATGAATAAATAATATCTTCCATTGCCCACTCAACATACTCTTGTTTTGTCATATGTTGTGGGATACCTGTCTTATACTCATGTTTTCCACTTCTAATACCATAAATTGTATTTCTGATATCTAAGCCATAACTATGACCAAATTCACTTGATAAATCATTATCCAATATCAATACTGATTTTTCAGGGAAATATTCGTTTATAATCTTTAAAAAAGATTTTACTATTGTAGTTTTTCCACTTCCACTTTTCCCTGTTATCGCAATTGTTGTTGTCAAACCTGTTCCTCGCTATTTAAATATGTGTATTAAAATTATACAATAGTCTATAAACATAGACAAGATTTGACTTTAAATAATCCTCTTAATATAATCAAAGTATGGGAAATATAATTAAAATTCAAAAAGGAACTAAAGATATTCTGCCAAATGAAATTGATTTATGGCAGTTCATGGAACAAAAAGCATTAGAAGTGTTTTCTTATGCTGGCTACAAAGAAATTAGAACTCCAATATTTGAAGCTACAGAACTATTTGCTAGAGGTGTTGGAGATACAACAGATATAGTTAATAAAGAAATGTACACTTTTGAAAAAAGCGAACGTTCTTTAACTTTAAGACCTGAAAATACTGCAGGGGTTGTTCGATCATTTATCGAAAATGGAATGCACAGACTTAGTGCTCCTGTTAAACTATGGTATAAAGGACCAATGTTTAGATACGAAAGACCTCAAGCAGGAAGACAAAGACAATTCCACCAAGTTGGAATGGAAATGTTTGGCATCGCTCAACCGACTGCTGATGCAGAAGCTATTGCTATAGCAGTTAGATATCTAAATGCACTTGGGTTAAATGATTTAGATGTTGAAATAAATTCTCTTGGATGCCCTGAATGCCGAGAAGCTTTTAAAACAAAATTAAAAGAAGTTATTAAACCATATCTAAACGACTTGTGTGAAGATTGTCAAAACAGATTTGAAAAAAATCCACTTAGATTATTAGACTGTAAAGTAGATACTTGCAAAGAAATATACGCAAAACCTGAAATACAAGAAATTATACAATCTGACTTTATATGTAGTGATTGTGCAGAGCATTTTAACACTCTTAGAACATATCTTGATAATTTAGGTATCAAGTATAATATCAATAAATTACTTGTTAGAGGGCTTGACTACTATAACAGAACTGTATTTGAAATAAAATCAAACAATCTTGGTTCTCAAAATGCTGTATGCGGAGGCGGCAGATACGATTCTCTTGTTAGAAATTTAGGTGGGCCTGATACGCCTGCTGTTGGCTTTGCAATGGGAATGGAAAGATTATTCTCACTTCTTGAAGATAACCAAAATAAAAAATTAACAGCATACGTTGTATCTACAAATATTGCTGAAACAATAAAACTTATTGCTGAACTTAGAAATAATGGAATTAGTGCAGATTTTGATATGACTAATAAAAAGTTCACTAAACAACTAGAAAAAGCATCAAAAGTCGCTAATTTTGCACTTATTCTTGGTGATGATGAAATTGCAAATAACCAAATCTCTATAAAAGATTTAAACAAATCTACACAAGAAACAATTAATAGAGATGATTTATCTAAGTTTCTTAGCCAAATAAAATAAGCAAAATATTATTAACACTAAAGATACTATTGTTGGAAATGGGATATTAAAGTAAGTCATTACGCAATCAATCCTAAAGTATTCAACAATAATTCTAGCAATGGAATATAGCAACAAATATACTATTGCTACTATCCCTGAAGACAAATTTCTATGCTTTTTTAACATATAAATCATTACAAGAAAGATTAAAAAATCTAAAATTGATTCATATAAAAAAGTCGGATGATAATATGAATTAGTTATAAAATGATCTGGACGGTTTTGAACAGGAATAAATAATTTCCAAGGTAAATTTGTTGGATATCCAAAAGCTTCAGAATTAAAAAAATTACCCCATCTCGCAATAGATTGTCCTAAAGGTAAAGTATATGCAAAGATATCACAAATCTCAGCTATCTTTTTATCATATTTTTTTGCAATACATAATATGGCAATAGCGCCACCCAACAAAGCACCGTGAATAGACAAGCCTCCATAGCGAAAGGCTAAAACTTCTAAAGAATGACTACAAAAATAGGAATAATTTAACAAGCAATAATATATTCTTGCTCCTAATATCCCAAATATTAATATAATTGGAGCAACATCTAGAATAAGATTATTATATCCATAATATTTATTGGCAATTTTATTAGCAAGGAACAATGAACAACAAATACCAATTGCCATTAAAATCCCATAATAATAAATATCAAAACCACATATTGAGAACGCAACACTCCCAGGGGAAGCAAAAACTACCATTTAAGATTCTTTTCCTAGCTCTGCTAATTCTTCTTCAATTGATTTTATTTGATTATTAACATCTTCTGCATCTTTTGCATCTGGAGTAAGTTCTAAATATTTTTTATAAGATGTAAGAGAACTTGTATATAATTCCATTGCTACAACTTTACGTTGGTTCACATCCATTTTTTTAAATTGAGTTAAATCCATTTTATTAGAATCATCACCTACATCTTCTGTTTCTTTTTGTACTGAATTCTTTTCATTTAAATCTAAAATTTCATCAGCATAAGATTCTTGAGCAACAGCTAATGAATAATATGAATCTCCTTGATTAGGATTTAATTCTATAGCTTTAGTTAAAGCTTTAATAGCTTTATCATATTTTTCAGATTTTATACATGCAACACCTAAATTATAATGAGTTTCATATATTGTACTATCTAAATCAATACTAGCTTCTAAACGGTCAATTGCTGACTCATAATCGCCATTATTCAAATAAGTTTGTGCTTTATTATTTAATTCTTGTACCGCAAAATTATTTATACAAGCTGTTGATATTACTGCGATAAATAGTATTGTTACTATTAATATTGCTCTCTTCATAACTAATCCTATCTCTACCCTCTTGAAATACTAATAAAACACCTAATTAGAAAGGTTTTGTTTGATTAAGTTTTAATCTTAATTCTCTAAATCTTGCAATATCTTCTTGAGTCTTTCCAGATTCTTTGAACACCGCTTGTGATGTAGGGTGAACCATTAATACATAATCCATATGTATTTCTAAGAAGTTGTATCTTCTTGGAGGTTGCTTTGAATTTCTTGAATATATTTCAGCATTTGTTACTGCCAAGAAACGTCTTTCTCTATCATTTAATAAATCTGTAAGCTCTCTATTTGTGTTTGTATATTTTGAAACGTGAACAGTTCCTTTTATATCGTGATCTGCTGTTAATATACATACTTCTATTGGAATTGTATCATTATTTTTTGCCATAATTCTTCCTTTTTGTAATATTTTATAATAATTCTTGTAACTTGTCCAGTAATTTATTTCTTCTTAACTCTTACACCCTCTACTTCATGAACATTTTCAACTACTAAAAATGCTTTAGGATCAATATCTTTTACCAATTGTTTTAGCTTTGCCATCTCAACACGAGATACTACACAAAATATTATTACATTATCTAAGCCTGAATAACCACCTCTACTTCTTATATAAGTAACACTTACATCAAGCTCTTTCATAATTATTTTACCGACATCTCTATATTTTTGAGAAACAATTCTAACAGCCTTAGAACTATTAAACCCTTCCATTACAACATCAATAGTCCTTGATGCAATAAAATATGTAAGAATTGAATACATTGCCTTATCCCATCCAAACATTAAACCTGCTGCTAAATAAATTACAAGGTTAAACCCCATCAAAAATTCACCAACAGTCATAAACGAAAATTTTTGGGATAAGTTTATAGACATAATTTCTGTTCCATCTAATGAAGCATTATTTTTTAAAATTAAACCAACTCCTGTTCCCAAAATAATACCACCAAATACTGGCGCTAATAAGGAATCTTTAGTTGCAATTTCCCAATGAAACATATTTGTTGAAACAGATAATATAGTAACAGCATATAAAGTTTGTAATACAAAACGCTTTCCTAACTTATTAAATGCTAAAACCATAAAAGGTAAATTGATTAAGAATATCAACAGTCCTAATTGAGTATGAGTTAAATAACTCAACATCATTGATATCCCAATTACACCTCCGTCAAAAATCTTGTGAGGAAGCATGAATGACTCTAATGCAAATGCAACTATTATTGAACCTATTGTTAACCAAATTATTTGGATAATAATCTCTTTAGCTAATTCTTTTTTTGATTTATGTTTTATTTCTGGTTTTTGAAAAAAGTTCACTAAATACTACCCTCTGACTTCTTAGAATCATCATTTTTTAGAATTCTATTAAAATTAAATATATTATTCTTTGTTGATGTATTTTCAGAGCATTCAACACCTAATATTGAGGCTAAATCATTTTTAAATGTTGCTAAATCCTCATACTTTTTCAATGTTCCATCTAAACATAGAGAAACATCACCGGTTTCTTCTGACACAACTAAACATGCAGAATCACTAACTTCGGATAAACCTATTGCTGCTCTATGACGAGTACCGTATTTCCAACTTAACTTAGGATCTTCTGTTAATGGTAACAAAACACCTGCTGATAATATTTTATTATTTTTAATTACAACAGCACCGTCGTGAAGAGGTGTATTAGTATGGAAAATTGTTAATAATAATTCTGTTGAAACATCTGCATTTAATTTAGTCCCTACATCTGAATAAGCTGTCGGACTATATTCATTTTGGAAAACTATCAATGCCCCTGTTTTTGTTTTAGTTAAATATTTTACCGCTTCAACAACTTCCTTTATTACATCAATCTTATCGTCTTGAGAAGTTTGATGAAACTTTAAACCAAAGATTGTTTTACTAATATAACCAGGTTGACCTAAATAGCCTAAAAAACGTCTTAATTCAGGCTGGAAGATAACAATTAAACTTAAAGCAATTAAAGTAACTAAAGACTTCAAAAACATGCCTAAAATTCGTAAATCAAAAATTATTAAAACTTCTGATAAAACCCAAGCCAATATTAGGAACATTATCCCTCTAACAAGTTTTTCTGCTTGAGTATGTTGTATAAATCGTTTGTAAAACCAAAAAACAACTAAAGCAATAATAGATATTTCAATAAAATTTACCCAATCTAAAGAAAATTGGAAATTTGCTATTTGTTCAAAAGGTAATAAGAATTTTTCTATCATGCTTCTAACCTGCCAGGAATATTGTCATGAGAAACTAAATCCTCTAAAGTTTCTCTATATATAATAATATCAGATTGTGAATTATTTACAAGTACCATTGCTGGTTTTACAGCTCGATTATAATTACTTGCCATAGAGTAATTATATGCACCTGTATTATAAACACATATTATATCTCCAGCCTCTAGAACTGGAAGCTCAATATCTTTAATCAAAATATCGCCAGATTCACAGAATTTACCGGCAATTGTTACTTTTTCAGTTTTTGTTTCTGAATGTTTGTTAGCTACTTCAGCATAGTATTCAGCTTCATACATACTAGGACGAGGGTTATCAGCCATTCCACCATCAACTGATACATACTTTGTCATACCAGGAACCTGTTTTGAGCTACCAACAGTATACAAAGTTACTCCAGCAGTAGATACAACACTACGTCCAGGTTCTAAATATAATGTTGGTCTATCAATACCATACTTAGTAATATTATCTTCTAAAGATTTAATAATAACATTTGCAATTGTATCAATAGATGGAGGATTATCTGAATCAATATATTTTACACCTAATCCACCACCAATATTTATTTCATCTAATTTAATATTATACTTATTATCAATTCTAGCAATTTCTTTTACTAAAACCTCAACTTCATCCGCATAACATTGTGGCTCAAAAATTTGAGAACCAATATGAGCATGTAGACCACGAATATTTATCGTTTTATCTACTTCTAAAATATGTTCAATAATCGAATCTATTTGAGATAAATCAAACCCAAATTTAGAATCTAACTGACCTGTTTGAATATACTTATGAGTATGACATTCGATACCTGGAGTAATACGTAATAAGGCATCTACAGTTCTACCATATTTTTTAGAAATTTCAGAAATTAATTCTACTTCGTGATAATTATCAATTGAAAATCTTCCTACACCATATTTTATTGCTAATTCAATTTCTTCCGGAGTCTTATTATTTCCGTTAAAAAGAACTGTTGACATATCAATACCTGATTTATAAACTGTATAAATTTCCCCAGCAGAAACAGTATCAAACCCAAATCCTTCACTTGATATAATTTTAGCAACCGCAGATGTACATAAAGCTTTTGACGCATACATCATCTTTACTTTTCCATATGAAGAAAACGCAGCTTTATAATCCTTACAAACATTTCTAATAGTTTGCTCATCCAAGACATAAAGAGGAGTGCCGTATTGCTTTGCTAGACTAACCATATCACAACCACCAATATATAAATTTTCTTTTCTCTCTAATGTAACTGGTCTAAGTAATTGATTAGTACTCATATAATTTCCTCTCTTTTTAGTGCTATATATTTTAATTTACAAAAAATATACTTTCATGTATAGGTTTGTTTAGGTGATTTTTGAATAAATAATATCTTTTGAATCAACATCCGTATGAATTGTTTCAAAAACTTTTCTGATAAATAATAATACATCCTGTTTTTCTGGATACTTATTAATTAACGGGTAATATAAAAGATCCATTGGCAATGCTTTATCATAACTCGGGAATAAATAATTTATTCCGCTATTTATACACCCCATATCTTTATAAAACTTCTGACGTCTTATTGTAGTTACGTTAGAAGAATCTATTTTCTCAACTTCAAATAAAACACCTTTTAATCTATTAAATTTTTCAAATAAAGCTTTTAAAATCTGTTTCCCATACCCCATTGATTGATAAGGTTTATATACTGCAAAATAATCAACCCATATATACTCATCAACATAACATAAGATATACCCGACCTCTTTTTCATCAGAATAACAACGAAAAAACTTATAATTCGGATTATTTAAAATACTATAAAAAAAAGATTTTGACTTTAACTCATCAACTGGGAACTGTATACACAAGTCAGAATATATATCAGCAATATTTTGATTCTCGGGAACTAATTTAATCATACAGATATTATATGTAAACATATGTAAATTTTAAAGTATTTTTAATCAATTCAAAATCTTCACGAAACTTACTTGGCCTGAAAGGTGTTTACGATGATTGACAATAAACCACAATATTATTTCAGACCAACTATTCCTCCAGAAAAACAATTCATTAATACTAACAAAGATCTAGTTGATATTGATGATGACGAAGCTTTTGAATATCAAAAACCGCAAAGCAACAAAGTAAGAAACACGCTATTGGGATCTTTAGTAGCTTTAGCTGCTATTACAATACCTACTGTTCAGCATTTAGATAAATCCACCACTTCTGCTCAAGTTGATTACAACATTACAACCCAAGATAAGGATAAAACTGAAATAATTTGCAATCCTGAACTTATTGCTAAAGGAGGTAAAAGTGATTCTATTGTGGAAACAAGAGAATTCTTAAACCTATTAAATTTTTCAGCAATGGACAATTTACCTAAAGGAACAAAATCTGGAATAGAAATGGTTGCATCTGCACATTATCAACCAGTAAATATTGGGGACGTCAACGCTAAAGAAAAACTTATTCAACAAGTTCAAGATATCCAAGAAATGGTTGACAAATGTATCGAAAATAGTCTCAAAAACCCATCAAAAACATATACTCAAAAAATGCTTGAGCATAAGCTAAAATATATAACTTCAGAAGAAATTATTGATAGAGTAGATTTTTCTGAAGCACTTAAATATCAAAGAGACGTCAGCGTCCTAAAAGCACTTCTTCGAAATTCTGTTCCTAGAATTGAAAGAAAAGATTATGACAGTAATGAAAGAGCAAACAATGAAGTTAAAAAAGCTCAGGATTTCGTAAATAAACTTGTCGAGCAATATAAACTATACGGAAAAATCGCAGGCAATAGTGATTATAATAATATCTTAAGTAAAAGCGAATTAGTTGATTTACTAAACCATCAATCATTAGAAGGTATTGATAAATGGACTAAAAAAGAAATTATAAGTAAAGCAACAGAATCTTATACACCAATTACATTTGATAAAATTCAAGACGAGAATAAAATTAAAGAAAAAAATAAATTAATTGGAGAAGAAGTCCAAAAAGCACAAGATATACTTGATATGGAAGCTCTTAATTATAAACTTACAGAACTAAGTGAATAAGCTTATAAATAGCACTTTCTTTCTTGACCTTCAACACCAGCATATAGCTCAACAAATTGTTTTGCTGGACTTGAATCAATTTTAGTTAATAGAACTTCTTCTATTTGGAAAAATCCTACATCTCCAGACATTTCAATATCAATCTTTATTGGTTTTCTTTCTCCTCTATGGATACCAATACGATTTATCGCATTTGCTGAATATTTATGGATATCACCAACTTTTGGAGTTTTATTAATAGAAAGAGGGATTCTTGCACGACCTTTTGTCATATCACAACCATCTGCAATTAATAAAATTCCTGCTTCGATTGAATGAATTTTTCTTGATGACATATGACCAATTATTGCTTCTGTTGCAACAGATTTAATTATTACACGTTTATGTAAATCATCAGGGAATAAATGATTTAAAGTTCTTTCAATAAGAGGTTGAGCTAATATTACTGACATTTCTTCATGGCCTTGACGACCTATTGCCATACCCAAATCATGCATCATTCCGGCAATAATAATAGCAGACATACTATCTTCAAAAGTCCCGATTTCTTCTTTTTCTAGAGATGTTGGGATACCTGTCTCATGAAGAATTTTAAGCATTTTGATTGCATTACCTACAACCTGACGCATATGAACAGGTCCGTGGTCGTTATACCCTAAACGTTTAATAGAAACATTGTTTGCATATTCTTGCAATTCTTGCAATTCTAAATCATTAAATAAATACTTAACAAGTTCTAAACATTGTGGATATTTTTTTAATCTATCCAATATTTTTGATTCAGTAATATGTTCTTTTACAGATTTCATAGTTTATATCCTCTTATATTAAATTATAACTGTAAAAGTAGGTTTTAGCAATTATAGAATAAATAAAATATTTATTTTTGACTCTTCTTCGTTATTTCTTTAAGATGATTTAATCCTTTTTGAGTAAAACCTTCTATTGTAATCTTTCTCTTATTTACAACATTTTTATTATCATAATTCTGAAGCGCTAAGTTAATATAGTCATCAGCTTTCTTTAATATTGAAGACCAAGTTGTGAAAATTGATTTTTTATGTTTTACAATTTCACCAGTCTCATTATTAATTTTAAGATTTGTTCGTCCAAATTCTAAACTTGTTGTCCCTTTAATTTTATTTGATTGGCTTGTTAAAAACCTTTCATCTTTTAAACTAGCCTTACCATTAATTTTTAGTCCTGAAACCGTTGATGATACAAAAATATCACCATGTTCAACATATAATGCTTCAGAGTTCATCTTATTTAAAACATTTTTTAAATTTTCTTTTGCTTGTTTTGATATAAAACGTTGCTTCCCTGCAAAAGCTACATCAGACCTCGTATCTGAATAACTAATCATTACTCCCCCTTATATTAACAATAAGTAAAATTTTATAATAAATATTAAATTTAAGCAAAAAAAAACTTTTAGAGGTTTTGTATCATTGCAATGCAAGTATCAAGTATTAATACTAAAAGTTATTATAATAGCATAGGCTACAATCCTTACCCAAAGAAGAATGTAAGCAATAATACACCTGTAAACAATTCGGGTGTAATTTATAATACAAACATTAAATTTTCAGGATTAAATAAAGAATATTTTATTAAATTATTATCAAAAGATCCTATTAAAGAATTTAAGAACTTTACAAAGGAAGAATACTTAAAGCTGTCAGAGAATCAAAAAAACAAATTAAGAGCAGAATACAAAAAATTAGAAGAAGATGATCCATACATATATAAATCCTTAGGAGAAATGCATGCATATGCTGCAGATTGTTTAAAACAAACTTTTGATAAAAGATTTGGAGAAAATAATTATGTAGTCTTACCAATTGGCCGCTCTCTATCAAGCATTGGTAAGGCTCTAGCAATTAAAATAGGGGAAGAAAATGTTATAAATCTTCCTCTTAGCAATGCAAGCCGATTCTATCCATCTGCACCAACAAAAGAAGCATATGAAGATAAATTAACGTTCATCAAAAACAATGGAATCAATAATTTTAAAAAGTTTTTAGAAGAAAAACACCTTACAAAACAAGAGATTGAAAACTCTAATAAACATTACATCTTAACAGATTATTGCGTATCAGGTTTTTCACTAAAAGGCGCAGAACAATTATTCAAATCAGATTTTGTTTGGGGAAATAAGAAAAATAATATACACTCGGTAGATTTTATTAAACTACTTAATACATTTGATGAAGAAACAATCACTCCACCTATAAAAAAAGAAATGAAATCAACAAGTATTCATAGAAAACTTGAAAGTATATTATATGAATCAGAATATAAACCTTTTGCGACAATAGATAGAGCGTCGACTTTAAATGATACAACAGATGCTTCAAAAGCAATCTTCAATTCTCTTACTACCCCAAAAGAAAGTAAACTTGCGTGGTTCCATATCATAGATACAATTATGACAGGAAATGGAGACTTTAAAGTAAAACCTGTAACTACTAATACTCTAGACAATGATATATGGCACCCGATAGCACCAAAACAAAAAGTAGAATTATGGAATGATGTAAAAACGCAATATCTAAGTGATTTAAGAAACGACATTAACGAAATTTCTAAAATTCTGATAAAAACAGAATCAAAGGAATTAAAAAATGATAAGCTAAAACAATCTATAGATGATATCAATGGAATTTATAACTACCTTATCAACTGCTATAAAAAACAAAATGATATAAAAAATAGATTTGGATTTTATGATATAAGAGCAGATATTCATAAAATCATAAATGATATTAATAAACAATTAGAAGCATAAAAAAGAGGACTTAGTACTAAGTCCTCTTTTTTTTATAACATTATTATATTTATTTTTTTGGTTTAAAACCTTCAAATGCATAAATTGCATCAAGTCTCATTTGTTTTAATTCTTGGGCTCTTTGAGCTCTAGCATTGTTAATTGCTTTACTGCTAAACATATTAACAATTCCTTCTTTAATCATAGCTTTAGTTTCTCTTGAATATCCAACAGTATTATCAAAAATTGTTGCAGGTTTTACTTTTTTAGGGAATAATTTCGTTAAAACTTTTGCTATATTTTTACGAAAAACTAATGCAGTAACACCAACACCAATTGCTGTACCTACTGCGATTTTAGTTTTGTTTGATGGCTTTTTAAATTGACCACTTTCTTTATCTATATAATACACACCACCTGTTTTTCTTCCAAAACCTACATTAGGATTAATTGATAAATTATTCATTAAACATACCTCACTTATTAGTTGATATTCAAGTAAAAACGGTGAATAATGAAATTTGCTATTTGCTTTGTAAATATTTACAAAATACTATTAATATGTACTAATTAATTTAATAAATCTCTAACACGTTGCAAATAAGATTCAATTAATGAATACGGGAAAGCCAAGTACCAAGTAACAACTATAAAATAAATTATAAAACTTCCTATTATACAATCAATAACAGACCAGCCATTTCCTAAATAACCAATAGTATCAATTCCAAAGAAAATTATAATAACGTATGAAATAAAATAAATAAAACCAAGAATTAAACTAGCTAATAAAAACATTCCAAAGTTAGCGAAAAATGGTTTAATCACTTTAGGAATAATTTTAAATATTAATATAGGGTTGAATAAACCTTTTGTTGAAAGATTATCTGCCAATGCAATAAAAATATAATATGCAAATAAAGCAATAAACAAGAATATTGACACACAAGCAATAACCATAATAGGAGACTTAAGAGAATATGCAAGTACAAAAGCTATAATTACAAACAAAATTGCATATAATCCCCAAACAAATTCTAACTTAATCAATTCCCAATATATTTTTAAAGAAACTTCTTTTAAAAAAGGTAATCCACTATTCTCAGAATGATTGATTACATTATGAATAAATTTAATAGAATAGGCAAATATGATTGTATTAAATAATACATCTATTGGATTTTGTCTATGAAAGCCAATATCCGAAAATTTTATATCAAATAACATTGAAAAAAGTATCCATAAAAAAGAAATTAAAAATATAATAATATGAGGCTTTTTATTTTCATAAACCTTTTTATAAGAATCAATCAATTTTTGCATAAAAACCTTCCAATAGATATTTATTACGAAATTTATTTTACACCTTATTATCCACAGAAACAATATATAAATTCTTTGTAATAAATAGCAAAATTTTAATTTGAGAAGGTTTAAAAAAATATGATAAAACTATCAACAACAGCAAAACTACCACTCGAGATATGCAAAGGTTCATATGAAAAACGTTTTGAACTTGCAAAATCTTTGAATGAGAATTTATACAACAATTTAACTAAAAAAATTAAAGAAAAAGATATATCTCCTAATTTATTTGATAAAAACATAAGAAAATTATCAAATGATAAAATTAATTTCCATATTCTTGATGCGCACGAGGTAGGTTTTCAAGGTTTCACATCTCTCGCAACAGGACCAACGAACACTAATATTGCAGATAGATTCAATATTTATTTACCTTTAAACCCATATGATAAAAAAGTTTCAATACTTGATACCAATGCTTTTATGCACGAGTTTTTTCATCTATTCTGCGAAATATCGAATCCAAAACATAGCCAAAGAGCAATAAAAATGTTTGAAAAGAACTTATTGCCAACAACTGAACCATTTTATTCTAAAGAGCTTTATTCAAAACAAAATATTAATATCGAAAAACTTAAAAATAAAACATTACCAGAATTCTTAAATAAATTACCCGAAGAAGATCAAATTGATTTTCTACAAAATAGCAGATATCGTCTAAAAGAGGAATTACAAGCATATAAAGAAGGTCATAAATATAACAACAAAATTCAAAACGAACATGAAGATTTAATTTATGAGAAATCTGATTGTGAAAATGGTGATTCGTACCATTTCAAAGAAAAAATTAATATATTAGAAACAAAATTAAAACAAGTATTATCAAATGTTAGAAAAAATTTGAATAGCAAATAATATTATTTATGCGTTTTAAAGCAAATATGAAACCCCTAACACATAATGAAATAATGGATTTAAGATATGCCAAACAATATTTTCAAGATTGTTATCTTGTTTCATCTATTGGCGCACTTGCAAATAGTAAAAAAGGCAGCAAAATTTTAGAAAATAATATATCGCATACAAATGACGGATTTAGAGTAAAGTTTAATAATATCAATAATAAATCTGAAGACTTTTTTATTTCACAAAAAGAACTAGACAATTTAACTCCAATAGATAAATACGGCAATCCAATAGAAATCAATAAACATTTCCCGCATAATCCTATACTTAAAGCCATAGAAATTGCAATGAATAAAATTATAGAAAAAAATCCATCTAAAAAGCCATGGATATCTAGAATTCCTAATTGCAATGAAAAATTTGAATTTAATAAACCCTCAAATTTCCTTGAAATGTTCACTGGCGAGAAACCAATCAAATTAAATGAAGACAATTTCAAATTAAATTTAAAATCTAAAGAGGAAGATGCAATTGAGCTTTTTGACCAAATAAGCGATAACCCTAATAATAGTTTTGTCGTTGGGACATCAATAAATTTAGGTCTAAAAAAGATAAATGATTTCCATTGTTTTGATGTAAAAAATGTAAATAAAGAAAACGAAACAATTGATATCTTCGATCATAGATTTCAACAAACTATTAGACTTACTTACGATGAAGCTATCAAACAATTAAAATACATCGTTGGATACTTTGGCAAAGAAAAATAATTAGAAACGAAATATTTTCTTAACCTTATCAAAAAAACTTTCTTTAACAGGTTTAACATCAATTTCTGGAGGTTCATGTGGTAAAGTTAGATCAATGTTACTTTTCCAAGAAGAGATTTTTTTAATTTGTTTTAATAAGTACTTTTTGCCTTTCCTAAAATCAATACCACGATATCCCTGTTCTAATACATGTTCATCAACACCACCAACTTTTCTAGGATGTTTATAACTTGTTACTATGTTCATAGAAAAAGCTTTACTACCTTGAGACTTATTAATATAAATATGATGTGTCAAATCTTTATTTGCAGTATGATGCTTCAGATTATGAATTATACTACGATACTTCGGAGCATATTCTCTAGCTAGATTATTCCCATAATAAACTTGCCCCTTAGATGATATATTATTTCTTGAATTTGATACATCCATAAATTTTATCCCTATTAGTTGAATTAGGAACATTGTACTACAAAATTATTATATGAGATATTTATTAATTTTCTATTTCATCCTATAATTTAATATGCTTTGAAATATATTTAACAGCATATCTAAAAGCTGCAAAAATCATTTACTAAAAAAAATAAAAAAAGCTTGTTCTTTTATTTGTTCTTTATTTGTTATATTAGAAAGTCCCAAATTGGGACTTTAGAAGTACCAATTTTAACACTTAAAAATTCATTTAATAGCAAAAATAATTATTATGTGTTTTTAATTCAATACAATGCTAGCAATGAAGATTAATACAACCCCATACAATAACAGTTACCCTATTAATATTTACAATAAAGCTAATGTTTCAAAAACAAATAGCACTAATGTAAAGTATAATAGCGAAGTTAACTTTAATGGAAGAATCAATAAAGATATCTTTGTTAGATTATTCAAACAATCACCAATAAAGAAATTAAAAAAATTCACAACAGAAGAATATCTTAAGCTTACAGAAGAAGAGAAAAATATTTTACGAGTGGATTATAACAAGCTTGAAGCAACTGACCCTAAGCATTATAAAGAAATTTTATTTACCCATAATTTTGTATCTAGTTGTATTAAAAAAGGTTTTGATGAACGTTTTGGTGAAAATAACTATGTTGTAATCCCCATAGGTCGTTCATTATCAAGTATTGGAAAATCTTTAGAAGGAAAAATTGGAAGTAATAATGTAGTAAATCTACCTTTAAGTAATGCTGGTAGGTACAGTCCATATAACAACCTTTCTAAAGAAGAATACAAAAAAATATACGACAGTATAAAAGAAGATGAAGGACTTAATAATTTTCTACAATTTTTAGAAGAACATAACTTGAGTAAAAAAGATATAGAATCATCCTCAAAACATTATATTCTAATGGATTATTGTGCATCAGGAAACTCTCTTAAGGGAGCAGAACAATTATTCAAATCAGATTTAGTATGGGGAAGTAAGAATAAGAATATACACGCCGTAGATATCATAGAATATCTAAAAAAATTTGATGAAAAGCATTTAAAAACATATAAAGAGGAATTCTTTCCAGAAAGAAGAAATATTGTAGGCGGAATTGAATACTCTTTAATAGACTCTTCTTATAAAAATTATGCAACAATTGCGAAATCAAGAGATTTAAAAGACACAATAAAAGCCTCAAATGAAAAACTTAACTCTATTAAAACACCTAAATCTACAAAACTTGTATGGTTTAAACTACTTGATAGCGCAATAGCAGAAGAAAATAAATCCACAGAAAAAACAGGTTGGAAAAAATTAATTAATAACCTAATCCCTGCAAAAAAAGGGATGAAAATCGAGTTAAAAAAGAATATCCAAAAAAGAGAAACCACACCACCAGAGCAAAAAATTGAACTTTGGCACGATAAAATAAGTCAATACCAAAGTGATTTAAGAAATGATATAAATGAAATTTCTAAAATCCTAATAAAAAATGAAGAAGGGGTATTAAACAGTTCTCAAAAATATCAAGAAGAATTAAAAATACTAAAAGATACTTATAACAAGCTTTTAGATAATTATGAAACAACCTTATCAGGTTATGATAGTGACCTTGAATCCCCTAACCAGAAAATCAAATATTATCAAATGCGCAAATCAATACAAGAAATTATTGCTAAAATTAACTCTTAGAAAATAGCAATTTTTAATTTTATAAGCTTTATATAAATGAGTAACATTAAGATAAAAAAATTATACATAATATATGAAAATAAATGGTAATAAAATAAGTTTATATAAAGATATTATTGTCCCAGCTGCTAAAAGGATGTTCAATTTTAAAAAAGTTGCCCTCGAACGCCAGCCGGCAGCAGATACTGTTGAAGTTAGCTTATTAAAAGAGAATTTCCAAGGAATTAGTTCTAAGACTTTTAAAAAGTTACTTTCCCCTGAATTTACTCCTAAAACTAACTTAGATGAAAGTGGATTAAGGATAACAACGCTAATTGACAAAAAGACAAATAAACCTGTAAACGCATATATTGCAAGAGTTGAAGAAGATAATCCAAATATGGAGAAATACTTGCTAATGGTTGCAGATAAAAACGGGGAAATAAATATTAAAAATAAAAATTATAGAGTTATAGGTGATACATATTTTTATATAGATAAAGAACAGGAAATGATAAGTCCAAAATTTGAAGGAGCATTTATTAACGGGGAACTTTGTGAAAAAGTCTTATCCTATATGAATGCAAAGGGGAATAAGGATTTTGGCGGAATCGGCACAAGAATGCACCAATTGAGAGTGGAAAGAATGCTGCAAAACGGTTTGGGCAATGTTTGTATTGTTGCAGAAGGAAATTCTTTTCCATTCCATTATTCAATGGGATACAGACTCCCTGATGCTCAAAGACCTATTGAAGATTCTAAGGAAATTTTACAACAATTTTCGAGCTTAAATCAGAAAACACCTAAAGAAAATTCTAAATTTTTATTTTTGGAAAAAGACGAGAATAAAAAAATGGCTATTAATTGGTCTGCAACATTAGAACACTTTTTAGATGATTATTACAAAAACGGAGG
>CALUUV010000035.1 GCA_944324055.1 Candidatus Gastranaerophilales bacterium
TTTTTAATATTGTTTATTTTATCAAAAAACTTAAAAAAACAAGTTGGTTTAAATTTCAATAATAAAATATATGATTTACTATTTCGCTTTGGTATTTTTTGTTGCTTTATTCCAATAACAATTATTATTAGTTTTGCTATTTGGATGTTTATGGGAGTAGTTTTAAAATGTGCTAATTCTTGGATTGCTCTTATTATATTATTTGTTTGTATGTTAGATTTGGAAATAAAAGATATATGCTTCAAAAAATATTTTAGGATTAAGACCAAATAGAGTTTACCTCTATTTGGTCTTTGTTTAAATTATTAATCTTCAATCAATACATGGTTTCCATTAATAGTAACCCAATGTCCATCAGCATTTGATATCCCACCATATAATCGCTTTGAATTGGATGATTCAATAAATTTTGAATATTGGCTTGTATTAGCTATAGGATTATTAATTCCTGTTTTATATGGAGAATTCCAAGGGTCTGATACATTTAAAGGTTGGGTTGCTAACAATTTCTCAGCATGGTCTTTCATTTCTCTTACAGAATCCCAAAGAGCATACATTTCATTTACTCCATCTAAAACACCTCCATATACTTTATCATATTTAAACTCTTCACCAGCCCGTATTTTATCAAAAAATGAAGTTACACTATTTCGTTTATATTCTTTAATATCCAATATTCTGAGATTTTCTAGATAATGTTCTTCAGGCATCAGATTTAATTTTGGCATTAAAATATTACCCGATTTATTTCCTGTAACATATATTTTTCCGGGCTGAGTATTAATATCAGACATAGAAATAAAATCTTCTGAATTAATAATATTTATAATGTTAGAATAATCTTTGCCTTTCTCCATTCCGGTAGAAAAAGCATTAAAAGTAATAGCCAATTCACCGGTTATTTTGGCTAATACCTGACAAATACTTCCGCCTAAAGAGTGTCCTGTTAGTATAATCGGGATAGCAGGATACTTTTCCCTAACTTCATTATACAATGCCAGAGCACTTTCATATTGGGGCGGCAAGTTTCCAGCAACCATATTTAAATCATTACTAATATCATTTTTAGAATCACTAACTCCAGATGACAAATCTGTTCCACTTATAGCAATAACTATTTGTTTTGTTGGTTTATCCATAAATACTTTTGCTGCAAATCCATTGGTTTTATTGAATTGGTTTTTACAAGGTATTAACTGACTTTCTACAGGATAATTGTATTTTTGTTTGTAGCCACATTCTGCATATATTTGCATTGTGGGTAAATTAATCATTTTAGTTTTCTTCATAAAAAAACCTTTCAAATATTTGTATTAAAATAATAAAAATTATTTTAAGAAGGGTTGACAATATTTATATTATAAATATTTGAGCTAATATGGGCAAAATTTGCATTATAGCTTCATATCTAAATTATTTAATTTAGATATGAAGAATTATTAAGTTTTAGAAATATAGACTACAAGAGCATTTTTCGAGATTTTCAACAAAAAATGCGTGTCAAAATTTATGTTAAGAATAGTCGTAGATTATGTATTACAACTATAGATTTTTTCTTTGTGTTAGAATAAATAACATAGAAAATAATATTTTGAGAGGTTAAAAATGGAAGATTTAAGAGAGAAATATGAAGTCGTTATAGGTTTAGAAGTTCACGCACAATTGAAAACTAAATCAAAAATATTCGCACCTGATAGTACTGAATTTGGGAATGAACAAAATTCTCAAATTAGTCCAATTACTTTAGGTATGCCAGGTGTTTTACCTGTTCTTAACAAAGAATGTGTAAATATGGGTATCAAATTAGGACTTGCACTTAACTGCCAAATTCCTGAAAGATGTAAATTTGACAGAAAACAATATTTCTATCCAGACCTTCCAAAAGGATATCAAATTTCACAATACGATGAACCTATTTGTGTTAATGGATATATTGACATTAAAGGGAAAAGAATTGGTATCACAAGAGCTCACTTAGAAGAAGATGCAGGAAAACTTGTTCACGTTGGTTCTGCTGGTATTGCCGGTTCAACTTATTCCCTTGTTGACCTTAACAGAGCAGGAACTCCATTATTAGAAATCGTTTCTGAACCTGATATCAGATCTAGTGAAGAAGCTAAAAATTACATGGAAGAACTAAGAAACATTGTTAGATATATCGGTGTTTGCGATGGAAACCTAGAAGAAGGTTCTATGAGATGCGATGCTAACATATCTATCATGCCTAAAGGTTCTAAAGAATTCGGTACTCGTGCTGAAATTAAAAACGTAAACAGCTTCAAAGCATTACAAAGAGCTATCGAATACGAAATCGATCGTCAAATTGAACTTGTTGAAAACGGTGAAGAAGTTATCCAAGAAACAAGATTATGGGATGATAATGCAGGCGAAACTCGTTCAATGCGTGGTAAAGAAGATGCTCACGATTACAGATATTTCCCTGAGCCTGATTTAATGCCTCTATCTATCTCTAGAGAATGGGTTGAAGAAATCAGAAATTCTATGCCAGAATTACCTAGTCAAAAACGTCAAAGATATATGGATTTAGGTCTTAGCGAATATGATGCATCTGTTATTGTTGAACAAATGCAATCTGCTTTATTCTTTGACAAAGTTCTTGAACTTGGTGGAAACGCTAAAATTGCTGTTAATTTCATGATGGGTGAAATTGCTGCATACCTAAAAGAAAACCACATCGAAATTAACGAAACTAAATTAACTCCAGAAAATCTAACTGAACTTGTTGGATTGATTGAAAAAGATACAATTTCTAATAACATTGGTAAACAAATTCTTATTGAAATGATTGAAGAAGGTACAAAAGCTTCTGATATCGTTGAAAAGAAAGGCCTAAGCCAAATTACTGACGTTGATGCAATCAGAAAAATGGTTGAAGAAGTTGTTAATAACAATCCTAACCAAGTTGAACAATATAAATCAGGAAAAACTAATATTCTTGGTTTCTTTGTAGGTCAAGTAATGAAAGCTACAAAAGGACGTGCTAACCCTAAAACTGTTAACGAAATTTTATTAGAATTACTAAAATAAGTTAATAGATTATAAGGAGAGCATATGTTCTGGAAAACTAAAAAATGTTCTATGGAATCAGAAATATTAGAACAACCACATGTTATTAAAGAATTAATACACAAATACAATCATCAAGAATTAGAACTTCCTGAAAATGTTGAAAAAATTGTAATTGTTGCTAGCGGTTCTTCATATCATTGTGCTAGATTTTCGGCTGATTTATTAGGAGAAATTGCAAATATTGAAGCTAGAGCTATTTATTCTAGCGAATTCAACTTAAAAAAAGTAATTCCACACGATAAAAATACTCTATATATTTTTATCACTCAATCAGGAGAAACCAGCGATACTTTAACTGCTCTTAAAAGAGTAAATGAAGGATTTGTTGGTCCAAATAATGAAAAATATTTTCTTGATACTCTATGTATTACTAACAATCAAGAATCTAGCATTTGGAATCTATCAAAATACAAAATTAATTGTTCTGCAGGTATTGAAAATTCTATTGCAGCAACAAAATCATTTACTGCTCAAATGCTTTGCATTCTAATTGTTGCATTAAATCTTTCAAAACATAAAGGTGGTAATATTGTAGAATATCTTGATTCTTTAGAAAAATTACCAGACGTAATGGAAGAAACATTCCAACTTAGACGAAAAATAAAACATCTTGCAAGATTAATATCTAAGCAAAAATGTGTTGTTATAACTGCTGACGGTATTTCTTATTCTATTGCAAAAGAAGCTGCATTAAAGATTAAAGAAACATCTTATATGAATGTAAATGCAACTTACTTAGGTGAGTTTATGCACGGACACGTTGCAGTATTAAATAATAAATCAGCACTTTTATACATTGCAGTAGACGGTATTTCTCATACAGCTGTTAGCAACCTTGAAAAAATTAGAAAAAATTACAACCCAACAATGTTTATTATTGGGAAACACAATGATAAAATTATTTCTAATTTTAATATAAGTATTAATTGCGAAAATGAGATATTACAAATGTTCTCTAACGTTGTTATCATACAACTATTAGCACTTGAAATTGCAAGAAAACTACACAGAAATATTGATAAACCTAAAGGTTTGAAAAAAGTAGTTAAATAAACTAGATAAATGGATTGTTATTACTTGATGACATATCTATTTCTATGCCATCAACCATACCAGTTCTGTCTTGTTTCCTTGACATATTCTTTTGCATTTCATCTGCATCTTTAGAACCGTATGTCGATACCATACTTGAATACAATAATTCACTTACAGAATTATTTTGAAGAGCTTCATCAATATCTAAATACTCGTTTTGATCTTGGTCGATGGCATTGAAATCTGCTTCGCCAACACCGAATTGCATAACTTGCTTTTTATCCGGCTCTGTTGTCTTAAACAGTTTCGAGAAAGCTACATATAATTGTACTGTAGAAATAGCCATCTTAATTAACTCTCATCTTTCTTTTTTAACTCGAACATGTATATAAAGTATTTAAAACTATTGTGATTTCAAGAGTTACAATATTCGTTACAATTCTTAATATCCATTGGGATTATTGAAATGATTTAATAAATATGTCATAATGTTATAGCTTTATACTGATGTTAATTTTATTCCTACATTTTTAATAAAAGGGAGAATTAGCTCAGCGGAGTTATGAAGTATACCCACCAATTATGAACATAATTGCCAGTGGGAAACGGAGGCTTCGAGGCGTTCACCCACCTGCTGACTCGGCAGGTAATAAAATCGCATTGGTATAAAGCTTTTTATTTTTATAATATAATCTAAGAATGAAAGTAAGCTTGTGGGATATATATAAAGTCTTTACCAAAATTGGGGCAATTCTTGTTGGTGGAGGATATGTAATTTTACCAATTTTGAAAAAAGAAGTAATCGAAGATAGAAACTGGATTACTGAAGATGAACTTGTTGATTATTATGCAATAAGTCAATCTCTACCAGGAATTATTGCTGCTAATATCTCTATTTTTGTAGGATACAAACTTAGAGGGAAATTTGGAGCATTAGCTGCAACTGTTGGAATTATTACAGCTCCTTTTATCTGTATCGCAAGCATATCATCACTTATTGCGCAAATAATTAATTGGGCGCCAACAAAAAGTATTTTATGGGGTGTTGAATTTGGAGTAATTATCTTAATCATTTCTTCTGTTCAAGAATTATGGGCAAAAGCTATTCCTGATAAATTTTCTTTTATTATATTTTTGATATTTCTTGCAGGAATACTAAAATTTAAAATTCCACCAACTCCTATAATATTATCATCAATAGTTATTGGTATTGCTTATAACTATATTATTAGTAAAAGAGGTCAAGAACAGTGATATATTTTAATTTATTCAAAGAGTTTTTTAAAATAGGATTGCTTTCTTTTGGTGGTGGATATGCAACATTACCATTTTTATACCATATTGCAGAAAAATATCACTGGTATTCAATTAACGAACTAACACAAATGCTAGCAATTGCCTCTATCACTCCAGGACCTGTTGGAATAAATATGGCAACATATGCAGGCATGAAAACAAACGGAATATTTACTGCTATACTATCAACTTTTGCAATTATATTACCATCGTTATTTTTAGTAATTATGATTTCAAAATTACTTAGAAAATTCAGCGATAATTTTTATGTTAAATCTGCTATATATGGTCTTAAGCCTGCTAGTTGTGCACTTATTGCGGCAGTTGCGATTAAACTTATTAAATCGTCTGTTAACAACATATATGGCTTAGTGATTTTTATTCCATTACTAATTATTTTTATCACTAAGAAAAAATCACCTATTTTTTATCTTATTGTTTCAGGCTTAGCCGGTTTGCTCTTGAATATCGTGTTCAAAGCTCAATAAAGTCTTAAGATTATTTTCAACATCTTTGTTTCTTGGATCAATTCTTAAGATTTGACGATATAAATTAATTGCCCCATCTTTGTACCCTTCAGATTCATATAATAAAGCTAAACGATACTTTGGTTCAACCATATTAGGGTCTAATTCAATAGTTTTTTCTAACATATTCTTAGCACCTTTAGAGTCGTGCTGAGCTTCACATAATTGAGCCAATTTCCAGTGTGCTAAAGAATTTGTAGGATCTGCTTTTATTAGATTTGTAAGAGCTTTCTTTTCTTCAAAAGCATTATTAATATTATGGTAACACTCTGATAAAGGTAAGTAATATTTTACATAATCAGTTTCATCACTATAATCCATTGCAATTTTCAATTGAGATATTGCTTCTTTATAATTTTTGATTAGCATATTTGCTTTAGCCAATTGTTCGTGAACATATGGATTTGTTACATCAAACTGTATTGCCATTGAGAATAATTTAAATGACTCTGTAACATCAGAAAGTTCTGAACCATTAAGCATCGATGCACCCCAACGCGCATATAAATTACTCATTAAGTTGTGGACTCTACGAACTTCTGTACTTGGAATAATTACTAATAATCCATTATAAATATCATTCGCTTCAGAAAAACGATTTTGTTTTTCATAAACAGTTGCTAAACGAGTAAGAACTTCAATATTATCTTCGTACTGTAAAGACAAATCTGTTAAAACACTTTCAGCAGCTTCTAAGTTATCAAGAGTTGAATATATATCTGCCAAAGTACATTTTGCTTCTAGTACGTTACTACCAGGGCAATCAATCAATTTTTCTGTATGAGTAAGAGCTTTCATTTGTTCTCCTGTTTCACGACAAGTTCTTACCATTAATTCCAATGCCCATAAACGCATTTCTGCAGGAATTTCTAAATCTAATAATTCCTCTAATGAACTTATTACTCTAGGCAAGTTTCCAACTTTTTGATACAACTGAATCATTTTCTTTCTTGTATCATAATCTCTTGGTGTTAATTCAATTCTTGCCTTATATGCTTCAAATGCGGCTGCATAATCGCCGATTTTTTCATTAAGTTGAGATAATATCAATTTATATTCTGATATTTCTCTTTTATCTTTTGTCATTGGGATAAGCATATTATAAAGTTTAATTGATGCGCTATACTGGCTTACATCATTAAACAACTCTGCCATATTTTTAATAACTTCGTGAGTTCTATTACCTCTTTTATATAAGATTTCAAATTGTTTAAGAGACTCAATTGTTAGATTTTTCTTACGGTAACAATGAGCTAAAATTAATCTTATATCATCCATTTCCTTATTCTTTTTAAGGATTTTTAAACATTCATATATTGCTTGAGTAATTTTGTTTGTATCATAAAAACATTTTGCTAAATAACATCTAACACCGTAGTGTTTAGGAACTCTTTCTAAATATTTTTTAGCTAAAATTTCAAGAATTGTATATTCTTTTTCATTATACAAATTCTCAACCTGCTCCAATATATTTTTAGTCGTAACCTGCAAACCTTTGCCTTGTTCTGCATTATCAGCAGACACAAGAAATGCATACAAAATAGATAGCCCTATAATGGTTATTATTAAGATTAATCCAATTCCCAATGGTATATGCCTTTATAGAAATGTATAGATTACGTTATATATTATACACTATTTATATAAAAAAATAAACCTCTTGTTTTTATTACTCTATATAGATGTTTACTTACATAAAAAAAACATTATAAAATTAGTATATGTATAAAAAAATCTTCTTATTATTAATAGCTATAGTAATTGCACTACCAGTATTGGCAGAAGAAGACGGCTGGGCAAAATATGATAACATTGACAACGCTTGGGACGGCCAAAAAATTATTACTAACAAGCAGTTCGAAGAAACAATGAATGCCCTTGAAGAAAAAAAGAATAAGAAACTAAAAAAACAAAAAGAAAAAGCTATCAGAAAATTTAAAGGAAATAGTTTACACGATAATATGGATCCTCATAAGGATAACATCGAAAGTCAAACTCCATTAGAAGAAATGGAAGAATGTCAGGTTATAAATATTCCTGTCGATTTTGTTCAAGATGGAAAGATTGTTGAAAAAGGTTTTTATAGAGTTATTGGCGAAAAAAAAGATGATGGAGTATATCTTGAGCTATATCAAGCACACGATTTAATCGCAAAAATAAAAGCTCGCGAAACTAAAGATGATTTCCAACAAGAATACATACAATTCGTAAAACTTTTACCATACAACGACTCTTATATGAAAATTATATTTGGATGTTTAGATTTTAATGCTTATGCATACATCAATATCATTGATTCTATGTCGTATAATCATTAATAAAATCTATTAACTCTTCAAGAGAATATTGGTTCTGTATTACTATAAATTCTTTATTTGTAGCCTTTTTAACATCTTCTAATGTTTTTCCGTCTAAAAACATATCTGAATATGGCTTTAGCATAATACCTGGGACTATTACATAATCACATTCAATATCTTTTACAGTATTGATTAAATCATCAGATGTTATTAATCCAGCAACTGTTATGTTTTTACCCCAATATTCTGATTTAACTGGAATAACATCTGTTTCAAGGTTTTCAATTGTATTTAAGTTCTTAGATACTTCTTTAATTGCATCTAATCCTGCATAAGAAGTAGCAAAAACCAATTTTAAATTTTTAGATATTTTTTCTGGCAAATCAAAGCTATAAAAGTCATCCAACAATGCTCTTATTGAACCTACACCATCATCTAATTGAGAAAAATTGCCATAATATGCCGTATCAGGAATTGGTTCATTTGCAAGTAAGAAAAATTCATCAGAACAACAAACCTTCTCATACTTAGAAGCTATTTTGATTGTATTCTTTGCAATTTCAGAAGTAACTTCTTTTAAAATATCACCTTCTCTAAATTGAGTTATACCAACAGGAACAATTGCAACCGACAATAAATTATCACCTAAACTAGTTAAATCTTTTAATGTTCTATCTAGTTCTTTATCATCATTAATTCCTGGACATAATACTATTTGTGCGTGGAATGGAATATCATTATCTTTAAACCACTTCAAATTTTCCATTATTTTTGATGCATTAGGATTCTTTAACATTTTTACTCGAAGTTCAGGATTTGTTGTATGAACAGAAACATAAAAAGGCCCTAAATGCATTTTTGAGATTCTTTCTTTATCTTTATCAGTTAAATTTGTAAGAGTTATATAAGTTCCTTGCAAGAATGATAAACGATAATCATCATCTTTAATATACAAAGTATCTCTTAAGCCTTTTGGTTGCTGGTCAACAAAGCAAAATATACATTTATTCAAGCAAGGTTTTATTTTATCAAAAACTGCACTTTCAAATACAATACCTAAATCTTCATCATAATCTTTTTCTAACTCAATTTCTTCTATTTCACCATTTGATTTCTTTATTTCTAAAGTTAATAATTCTGATTTACAATAGAAATTATAATCAATCATATCAAGCATTTTTTGCCCATCAATAGATAATAATTCATCACCTGTTGTTATTTCTAACTCTTCTGCTATTGATCCTGATAAAACTGAACTAACTATTGCTGCCACGTTCTAATCCCTCTAACAAATTAATAAAATTTTTGTATTCACATATTGTGTTATCTAAAACTAAACGGTGAAAATAAGTTGGTGACACTGTGTCATCAGATATTTTATTTTCTGCATCTGTTTTTATTAAAATTGCACGTTTCTTTAATTTTTCAAATAACAACTGCTGAGATGATATATCTAAAAAACCTGCACAAGAAATTTGGATTCTTGCATTTGATAAAAATTGAACAGGATTTTCTGTATCAACTTCAAGTATTTTATTTTTTAACACATCTAATCCCTTTGGAGTTAAAGAATACATTACAGAAACTTTCCCACCATCAGAGATTGATTTAGATGAAATTATTATTCCTTTTTTCTCTAACCTTAACAAGGCCGGTTTTATTGTCCCAAAACTAGGCTTTGTATATGGTGAGAATTTTTTTAATATAGACTTCAAAACTCCATACATTGTTAATGGAGATGATGACAAAACAAATAATATTAATAATTCAATCATACTTTATAAATTAGCATAAAATTAAAAAAAATATCAATATATAAAAATAAGGACTTACTTAAATTAAGTAAGCCCTTAAATTATTAATTAATAGTTTTAACTATTTTCCATTAACAACTGTTTTGAATTTTTTACCAGCTGAGAATACAGGAACTGTTTTAGCTGGGATAGAAATTTCTTTACCAGTTTGTGGGTTTCTACCATTTCTAGCAGCTCTCTTACGAGATTCGAAAGTACCGAAACCAACTAAAGTAACTTTTTTACCTTTAGATACTGTTTTTTGAATAGTATCAACTAAAGCATTTAAAACTTCTCCAGCTTCTTTTTGAGTAACTTTAGCTTTTTTAGAAATTTCTTGTACTAATTCTTCTTTGTTCATAATAGATAAAACTCCTTTCCTATGTGTACATACCATATTATATTGAATACAAAAAATAATGCAATAGCTAAATTTCATCTTATTAGCTTATTTTATTGGGTTTCATGCCATGCATATATCTAATTCATTTAAATCTATTCCTTGAAAAGATTCCTTAAAACCCTTGATATCACTAAATTCCATATTAAAATCCATATAAGAATCCAAGCTAGCTAAGCCTGTTATGTCTGCATGCTCCAATAAATCAATAAAATAATACTCTTCTTCGCGTTGATTTATTTTTATAATTTTTGCTTCATCAAACAAATTTAAAACACATTCTATTAATTTTGTAGTTACACCTAAAAACATAGAACTATTTTCTAGATAAAACATACCTTTTTTATTATTACAAACAAATTTAATCATCCCATATAATGTTTTCAACAATTCTTCTTTAGAATGATTAATATCATAATTCATATAATGAATTATTGAAGGTGATGCTTTCTGCAAAACATATTCAAATAATTCACTACTTGCAGGGTAATCAAAAAACATCAATGAATCACATTTTGCAATTCCACTCCTGTTAGTAATTCTTGAAGATATTTCAGGATATATTTTAAGCTTATCAATAACTGATTTATCTTCTGCAAATACTAATGTGTTGTATCTGGTTGTCTTTAAATAATCATCAACTTGTTTGTATATACCTGTTTTATTTCTATGATCATATATTTTTATACCAATATCTTCATTTTCAATTTCTTTTAAAGCTTCAGAATGAATATCTTTCAAGATTAATTGAACTGACGTTGTATTATTAAAAACATTAATTTGCGGATAAAACGCAACATCTAACAAATCACCTTGAGATAATGATATATCACCTTTTGACCACCATATAGCATTAAATATTTGATTATCTTTTTCTATAACTAATTTTAGATGCTCTTTATTAGAACCCATTAATTTTTTTTCTTTTAGAATTAAATCCTTCATTGCAAAAATAGGCTGAGGATTTGATGCTCCATAAGGTTCTAACTTCTTTAATTCTTCTATTGTTTCTATTGATATATCATTAGGTTGAACTTCCATATCAATATTTAAAACAGTAACTATTTTTTCACCAGCAAGTGCTTCATTTACTGTATCAATCAAACCTTTTTTTACTTCTTCAAAAGTTACAGTTTCAGTTGAAAAAGATAAACCAGCAGCAAGAGTATGACCACCAAATCCATCTAACTTGTCAGAGATATTTGAGATTATGTCATATAAGTTTAATGCTGATACACCTTCTACTCCTCTTGCAGAACATCTAATCTGTTTTGTTTCTTCTGAATATGTCATTAAAAAAGTTGGCTTATGATATTTTTCAACAAGTTTTGAAGCTACAATTCCAATAATTCCGATATGCCAATCAGGTTTAAATAAAACAAGTGTATTATCTTTCTCTTTTTTAGCCATTTCATCAGCTTCTAAAAAAGTATTATGACATAATTCTTGTCTAACCTTATTAAAGTTTTCCAAAGCTATAACTGACATTTCAATTTCTTGCCTGTTTTCGCTTATTAAAACTTTTATTGCATCATCAACAGCATCTAAACGACCTGATGCATTAATTCTTGGTGCAATACCAAATGCAATCTGTTCTGATGTTATACCATCTTCAATATTTGAATACCCTGCATTATCTAATAATCGTTTTAAGCCATAATGCTTACCCTGAGAGATTAAATCTAAACCTTTTACAACAAAATATCTATTTTCACCTATTAAAGGAACAACATCTGCAACAGTACCAACTGCAACATATGGAAGAATCTCATATAGATATGTTAACTTGTCATAATGTTCCAATACTCCTTGAGCAACTTTAAATGCAACTCCAACACCAGCCAATGCCGTTAAATAATGGATTTCTGATGCAGTTAATTTTTCATCTAGAGCATTTGGGGCTTTAGGATTTATTATTGCAAATGCTTCTGGTAGTTCTTCTGGCGCCTCGTGGTGGTCTGTAATTATTACATCTATATTAAAACTATTTATAAACTTAACTTCTTCAAAATTACTAATTCCGCAATCAACCGTTATAATCAATTTAGGCTTTTGCGAAACCATTAATTTAACTAATGCATTAGAATTTAATCCATGCCCGTCACCTTCACGTTTTGGAATATAATATGAAACATTTGCTCCAATATGAGTTAGTGTTTTAACCATTAATGAAGTAGAAGTTAAGCCATCAGCGTCAAAATCGCCATAGATTAAAATGTTTTCATCATTCTCAACAGCTTTAACTATACGAGAAACAGCTTTTTGCATATCACAAAAAGCATTAGGATGTGTTAACTGTATATTTAATGGATTTAAAAAAGTATCAATTTCCGCAGGAGTTTTTATCCCACGGCTTAATAGAAGCCGCTCAATGAGCGGCTTTTTCTCATCACTCTTATTAATTTTCCATTCTTTTAATTGCATTTTTCTTGTAATACTTTAATTGCCTCTTTTAACTGAACATCATCTTTATTTTTAATATTTTCTTCAGTTAATTTTACTACAACATCAGGAGTTATACCTTTTTTATGGATATCTTCACCATTTGGTGTCAAATATCTTTGAATTGTAATATTAACCCCTGCTTCATCAGGCAATCTGTTAATCTCTTGAACTAACCCTTTTCCAAAAGATTGTTCTCCTACAATTGTAGCACGTTTATTATCTTGCATAGCACCACTGAAAATTTCACTAGCAGATGCAGAACCTTTATTAATAATTACAACCAAAGGCTTTCCTGTTATTTTACCGCCACTGGTTTTCATTGTATCTTTATAACCATATCTATCAACAGTACTAACAATTGTAGATCCTGGGTTTAAAAACATTCTAGACATAATAACTGCATTACTTAATAATCCACCAGGGTTTGAACGCAAGTCTAAAATATAACCTTTTTTATGACGAGATTTCAATAATATATCACGAATTTCTGAAGACGCATTTTTACTTATGAAAGATGTTAATCTAATATATTGGAAATCTTCAGGAATAGTAACATCAATTGGAGGTTTTGTAGAAACAGCTTTAACTTCTATTTCTGCTCTAGTCACAGTAAAAGTAATTGGCTCTGTGTCTTTTCTTTTTACTAATAACTTAACTTGAGTTCCAACTTCACCACGGATTAACTCAGCAGCTTTATCAATAGTAATTCCTTTAGTAGATGTTCCATTAATTTCTAAAATTCTATCATCTGCTAAAAGTCCAGCTTTTTCAGCAGGAGAACCAACAACAGGTTCTATTACTACTAAATTCCCTTCTTTTAAGCCTATTTGAACACCAATACCTTTTAAAGAACCTTTTATTGAAGATGTTTCTTCTGCAAATTCCTTTGGATCTAAAAATCTTGTATATGGATCATTCAAGCTTGTTAACATAGTTTCAATTGCAACATAAGCATCTTCTGGTGTGTTCAATTTATTTTGATACTTATTTCTCCATTTTGTCCAAACTTGATTATTGTCAGAAACATCAACATACTTTGTATTAATTAATCTCCAAACATTGTCATATAATTCTGCTGGAGTTTCAGCTTTTGCAATTGCTTGAGTTGATAACATTATCATCAAAGTACATATTGCAGCCTTTTTTAAATTATATAATCTATTTTTCAAAGTTCCCTCCTAAATTTAATAACATTATACATAATATTATTAAGATTTCCAATGATTTAAATATTTTCTAATAAATTAAAATTTTTCGGTTCTAAATATGGTTTTATAACGCATAGAACCATAATAAACCTCAATAAGTAAAAATTTATTATCTAAATCTGTTAATTCAAGATTAGTTTTTATAGGTGGTTTTCTTTTTGAACGTTTAAAATATTTACCTACTCCATTCAAAAATTTAACCATCCAACGCTGAGATTTTTTCATCTCAACTTCTTTTAAATTGTTATGATAATACATTGGATCAGTATAATTCTTTTCAAAAACAGGAATAGTATATTTAACTTTGCCTGCTTCTTTAAATAAGATATACCAATCACCTTTGTACTGTCTTGGTGTTAATAAATAATATCCTGGTTCAATTGTTATAGATTTAAAATAAATTGGAGAATTTAATCTCATCAATGGATATGGAGACCAAGCAGCATCTTTCATATCATAATATTGATCAGGATCAACTCCGTGAATAAAAGTAAAAGTAGGAACTTCTAAATCCCTATATATTTGTTCATATTCTGCTTGTGTATAAACCTTTTCAGGGGGAATATCACTACCATTTGCCTGAGGTTGTGGTTGAGTTGGATCAGTTAAATCATCTAACTCTTCATCAACAGACTGACTCTGTTCTTGAGATTGAGAACCAGTATTCCCAACTTGCGCAGTTGCAGCTACACATATATTACTGAATAAAAAAGATATTAAACACGCAACAATTAATAAAACTCTCATAATTATATTTTAATTAAATTTATCAAAAATACAATAAATTTTCTAATGGAAATTTATTTATATCTGCGAGTTCTTGAATCGTAGCATAATATTCTATATTTTTTAGGAGTAACAACTATTTTTATTGAATTATTTTTATCTGTTCTATAAATCTTGGATTTATCTAGGTATTTAACAGTCAAAGGATTTGGATGCCCATACACATTCGGACCTACTGAAATCAATGAAACTTTTGGATTTAAATATTCTAAAACATTTTCATTTATGACTCCTCTTGCACCATGGTGCCCAACTTTTAAAACCGTGATATTTGAAGGTAAATCCTTCTTTAATTTATTAAGAGCAACAACACCAGCATCTCCAGTAAATAGCATTGAAAAATCATTGTACTTTACCAATGATATAATTGAAGTCTCGTTATCAATACTACGAATTTCACTACTTGGTTTAAGTTTCGCTTTATTTAATTCAAGAACAAAATTAGATTCCTTTATTAAATCTATCCTGTTATCAACTTCAATAAGTTTTGATTTATTATTAGCTCCTGAATATATTCTTTTAGCAATATTAGAATTATCTGATAATGAATTAACATATATCTTATCAATCTTCAACTCTTCTAATAAATCTACTGCACCGCCGGCATGATCACTATCAAAGTGAGTTAAGATCAAAGAATCGATATGTTTAATTCCTTTATCACGTAGATACTTTAATATAATCATCTTTGCCTTAGAAGAACTTCCTCTATATCCTGATTTCCCAGTATCAATTATTATGTATTTATTCTGAGGTGTTTTTAATAAAAATGCATCTCCATTTTGCACATCAAATGCGATTATTTCTAAATTATGATTGGGAATATTTATCATAGATAAAGTTAATATTACTAACAAAGAAACAAATATTTTTATAACTTTAGAATCCATAAATTTAACTTTTAACAAATAAACAAATAGGATTAATATTGCATAATAAATCAACACCTGAAACATTGAAGGATGTGTTGTTATAATTAAGGAATTAGGTAAATTTGCAAAGAAATTAGATATCCAAACTAATATATTCAACATAGGATTTAATACAAAATCAAAAACCATACAGACAAAATCAGCAATAGGTTTGAACAAAGCAAACACAGAACTTACAAACCCGCCAAAACTTATTACTGACAAAAATGGTACAGATAAAATATTGGCAAAAATTGAGTAAGAACTGATTGTATTAAAATAAAACATTTGGATAGGAACAACCCACACTTGCGCAATTAAAGGAATCATTACAGCGCCAGAAATACATGCCGGAATTTTCTGCATATAATTCATAACAATAGTAGTTGATAATAACAATCCAAATGTAACAATAAAAGATAATTGGAACCCAACGTCATTAAGATACGCTGGATTATAAAGCAACATCAATAAAGCAACAAAAGACAATAGCGATATACTATGAGCATCCCTATCAATTAATTTACCTAATAAAATAAATATCAACATTATTGCAGCTCTAATAACAGAAGGCCCTAGCCCTGTCATTAGAGAATATAAAATAACAACACAAATCCCTGAAATTATAGAGATTTTATATGGAACATGTAATCTTCGCAAAAAGAAATATAAAAATCCATAAATAAATGCAACATTCATACCAGATGCAGCTAAAATGTGTAATAATCCTGAATTTATAAAAGTTGTTTTTATATAATCAGGAGGAGCAATAGCATCATCTCCGAAAACGACACCGCCTAAAATCTCTAAATTTGGACTCTTTAAATACTTAGAATGAGACTGTAAAATACTTATTCTTGAATTATTTAATCCCTGAATTAATTTCCATTTTGTTGATAATTGAGATGGAATCAAATAATAATCACTAGAATTCGCATAAAACACAGTATATGCTTTAAAATTTTTCAAATAATCACCATAACTAAACTGTGATGGATTTGTAGATTTGAAAGGTTCAACAAGCTTACCTTTAATAGAATAAGTATTACCAATTAAAGGCTTTGCACCAGTTACTTCTCCTTCATATCTTAAACTAACAAATGTTTTATTATGAGGAATTGATATTAACTGATTATCAACTTTTATAGAATTAACATCAACAAAAAATCTTAAAGTATCTTGTTCAGAAATATTTGGGATTGACACAACTTGTCCAATGATTTCCATTTTTTGTGGAGCATAAGATGATAAAGTGTCTGAATGTTTTATCCTCAATGCAGCATTGAAAAATCCGAAATAAAAAATTAATAACCATAATAAAAGAATTTTCCAATTAAAATAAGATTTTATAAATAAAAACAAAAGAATTACAGATACAAAAATACTTAATCCAATTGGACAATTATTAAAATATGCAAATAACCCCAATATATACATAATTGAGGTTATAAACATTAAAAAGTTTTTATTCTGTGAAATATCTCTTAAGCTATCCTTAAAATTATTTTCCAAGAGCTTTTGCCTTTTCTGCAGTCTTATCAATTAAATTATAGAATAAATCCTTTGTATCAGCTTCATCCATATAATCAACACCAACTCTTGTACATCCGCCTTTTGTTGCAACAGATGCAATCAAATCTTCAGCAGACTTATCACTATTCAAAAGCATTTTAGCTGAACCAATAGCTGTTTGAATACTTAAAGTAAGTGCCTTTTCATATTCCATACCTAAAGCTTCTCCAGCACGAGCGATTTCATTAATAACTTTGTAATAAAAAGCAGGGCCTGAACCTGATATTGCAGTTACAATATCAATCTGTGATTCGTCTATAACAATACATTTACCTATGTTAGATAGTAACGCTTCTACAAATTTTACATCATCATCAGTTGCATTTTTGCCTCTTGCAATACCGCTCATACCTTCTCTTATCAAAGCAGGAGTATTTGGCATCACTCTAACTACCCTTGATGATTCCGGCAAAATGTTTTGAATAAAATTAGTTGTAACACCTGCAGCAATTGAAACAATCAATTTATCAGCAGTTACATATTCTTTTATTTCGTTTAATACTCCTTCTACAAAATTAGGAGTTGTTGCAATGAAAATTACATCTGATAATTCAACTAGCTTTTTATTATCAGTAATAACTTCAATACCTAACTTTGCACTTTTTTCTTTAGCCGCTTCTAAAGAAACTTCTGATGCAACTATAAAACTAGAATTTACAAACTTAGAGCTTATAACCCCGCCTATAATTGCACTTGCCATTTTTCCGCATCCGATAAATCCAATTTTTTTGTTCATAATAATTAACCTTTTGTTGACTATTCCTATTGTTTCTTATAATATGTATTAGCATAATAATATAAAGTAGCAAAAAAGGGAACAA
>CALUUV010000036.1 GCA_944324055.1 Candidatus Gastranaerophilales bacterium
TACTCATCATATACATACTTAGCAATTGCACGAGATACTTTCGCAACATTTTCTTCGTTAAAGTCTTCTCCTACAATCGCACGCCATCCATCTGTTCCAAATTTTATTTCACTCATTTTTTTATCCTTATTTTAATATCTTAAACTAATGGGCTTAAAATAAATGATTCATTTACCCTTTACCCTCTAGCCTAATTTTTGTTTATAAAATGCGATAATGTCTTCTCTTGCTTTTATAGACATAGCTAATTTATTAGCACCCGTTCTCCAAGGTAAATAACCACAAGTTGATGGTAATAATTTTAGTGGAGATATTGGAAAATCCTTGCATAATAAAGGTCTGTTTTCATAATCTGAACATTTATTATCAGGAGTTAATTTAGGACAATGATAAAAATATACTCTCTCATTTGGATCTAAAAGAGCATTTGATAACTCAAAATACTCAGGAGCTGCCTTTTGCGCCTCTTCCTCAGATTCATAAGGAATAAAACAACTTGTAAACATAGTGGCAAATTTATCCCCACGCATTGCCTTCTGTTTTAACTGAGTATATGAAAATTCACTTACTGCTAACTTGCAACAAGCTCCGCACATATTACATTGACACTTTGCTTTACCTTCATTTATTTTTTCTTTAGCTTTCTTTAACTTCTCTGCATAAGTTGTTGTTAAATAAGTTAAAGCTTGCATTTGCCAATTATAATATGGACATCCACCAGGGAAATCTGAAAAAATATCTGGTTTTTGAATATTACATTTTATACGACAAGATTTACAACTTACTTCAGGTTTAAATTTATCTATTGCGGATCTTATCATCTCAGCTGCTTCTATAAAGATTTCTTTATAGTTAGCTTCCATCTCTTCATATTGAGTATTTAAATCTACCATACCCACACAATACCATAAATAGCCATATACGGCAATGATATTTATTTTACACATCAATATAATTAATAAAAAAAGGAGATTGCTATGACTAAAAAATTACAAATATATAAATGCAATACTTGTGGAAACATTGTTGAAGTTCTTATTTCTGGAAATGGAGACCTAGTATGCTGCGGAAACGCAATGGAATTATTAGAGCCTAAAAATAATGATGACTTAACAACAGAAAAACACTCACCTAAAATCCATAATTCTGAAAACAAAACAATTATTAAATTAGAAAACCACCCTATGGAAGATGAACATTATATTATGTTTATCCAAGCTCAAACAGAAGATAAAAATAATGTATTTATAAAATACTTATACCCTCATAATAAAGCAGAAATGGAAATTTTAGAAAATCTTACCATTAACGATGCAATTTCTTACTGCAATATTCATGGATTATATAAAGGAAGCAAAATCAATGATTAGCGAAAAATATCTCATTGAAAATATTAATAAAGAATTTTATCAAAGTTTTCAATATTTACTAAACCAAGATACAAAGCTTGCTAAAGAGAAAATTGAAAAAGGAATGGAATTCTTTGAATATTTAAATCCTTCAACTAAATGATGATATTTTAGGAAAAATAATTCATAATAGCTTTGGAAGATGGTATTATGAATAATCCAATATTAACTAACTTAAATTCAATATTCCAAACACAGGAAACACAAAATCAAAATAATATTAATAATTTTGATTTATCTGATGATACTTTTTCTAATATTTTGGATGAAAAACTTGATGATACCAAATTAGAAGAAAACACATCTTTTGCTATTCAAAACAAATTAGGTATTCCTGCTGGATTAGATATTGAAGGTTTTGATTATAACTCTCTAATGAATGAAATTAATCCAGATGAAAAGATAGATAATATCAATACAGATTCCAATATACAAAATGAATCTAAATTTAGTCTTGGCTCACTAATTGATGATGCTAAAGATGCTTTCTCTCCGGTAGTAAATTCTCTTCTTAATGGAGAACTTAATACCGAAGCTGGAAATGATGCAAACCCTGTTCAAGCTGTTAAGAACTTTTGGGAAAGCCAAGCTAGTAACATATATAGCATAATGGATAAAGATACTGTTAATGATATTTCTGATTTAGTTGCTAAGCTTTAGTCGCAGTTTCCTGTGATTGATTTTGTTGAGCAAGCTTTTCTGCATCTTTTTTCTTTAATGAATTATCGATTCGAGAACAAATTTGGTTAGTTATTGTACTTGTAACTAAACCTAAAGCCATTGACGGACCAGCTGCAAGCATTGCAATTGTACCCCACATACTAGTCGCTAGACCTACAAATAATGGAATACCAAAATTTAATCCTACAGAACGTTTTTTCTCTTTAGTATCAGCCATAGACATTGCAACTGCAGTTGAACCTAATGGGAATAATAAACCAAATCCAACATCTGATATTGCTGAACCTGATTTTAAATCTCTCATTTTATCTACAAATTTATCAGCTTCGGTATCTGTTGCATTATTTAAAGCTTCACGCATTTTTTTACTTGAACGTTTTAATTCTAAATACTTTTGCTCTGGAAGAATATGTTTATATATATCCATTACTTCTTCCAATTCACCTTTTTTATCAGAACCAACAATATATCTTATATTGCCTAATGTCTTTTTAATTTTTCGTGATGTTACTTGTGAATATTTTGAACCTTCCCCATCTAATATTGATGCAGATTCTTTTAAAATATTATTTATTTCTGAAACAATTTCTTGTTTAGACTGAGAAGAATTATTTAAATTGTACACCCCAACAGCTTTTTTAATTCGTTTCAATAAATTCAATGATTGTTTGTTTGTTAAATCCAAACTATTTTCTATATTTGAAACAAGAGTTTCTAATTCTTTAGAAACATCTGCATGAGTATTTGTTATCATTTTCTTTCTACGCAATATATTTCTTGAATATTTAATTTTTGTTGAAGCAACTAAATCTTCTGTTATAAAAGATGTCCAACTCTTTGGAGTTGTTAAAAATTGTTTTAAATTTCCATAAGTTTTATCAAATACAACATCGCCTAAACCTTCAAACTGATTACCTAACCATTTATTACGTTTAGCAACACTTTTAGGTCTGAAAGAATCATATATTGTATCCATCTTTTGAAGTTTTGCTTCTGCAACTTGAGCCCATTCTGATACAGTTTTTGAAACACCATTGATTGTTTCCACTTTCGATGATGTTTTTGAATTTAATAAAGCTTTATTGGTCTGAGAAAAACCATCTTTCATTAAGGCAAATGCATCATTTGAACTCTTATAAGCAATTGATGTCATTTTTAATGCCATTCGCTCAAAAAAGCCTGTAATTTTATTACACAATCCGCCTAAACCAACTTTTCTCAAAGTTTTATCAAATAAAACATCTTTTAATGGACCAGAATTTAATAAAAGACCCTTTACTGAATTTAATGTCTTATTTGTTTTTTGTAACGAATTAAGATAAACCATCTCAGCTTTTGTCATCTGAGGTTTTTCTCTTAACTCATTTAATTTAGCTCCCACATTCTTTAATCTCTTATTTATATAATTGGAAAGTTTTGGAAATTTACCTTTTGATGCAAGTACAACTACAGGAGTTAATATTGCAACACCAATACCTGCTGCAATTCCTGAATTTCTTAATATATGATTAACTGATTTATCTTTAACATCCTTTGGAATAAAACTTATACTACTACCAACTGTATTAGTAGTATTTGTTTGAGTAGGTGTTTGTTGCGCAGGAGTATTATTGCTGTTCTTATGAACAGTATAACGAAACTGCGTTTCAAAAACATTTCCTACTTTACCTTCCATATATATATTAAAACCAGAACTCACAAATATTTGACAATATTCCCACTTTTTTAAACAAATATTAAAAAATATATGTATAAAAAAAGAAACCTTAATAGGTTTCTTTTTTAAATGGTCGGGATGACACGATTTGAACGTGCGACCCCCTCGTCCCAAGCGAGGTGCGCTACCAAGCTGCGCCACATCCCGATATTCAATTGTCAATTTATTTTGATGCAGCTTGGTAGTATTTTCATACGGCTCGCAAAAGCTACGCTTTTGACTCTGCCTGCCTCCATTTGTAACGATACTTAATCGTTCCAAATAGGAGTCCTTGCCACATCCCGATATTTAATTATCAAGTAATTAAATTCTATATTAAACATTTTTTAAGGTCAAGCATAAATTTTAATAAAATTTATTTATTGATTTAATTCTTTACTAGATGAGTCTATTTCAAGATTATTTAAAAAGCTTGGCTTCTTATATTTTAAATTTATACTTGCCAATGAAGACATTAATTTTTCACGTTTTTCATATGTCCCAGGAAACATTTTTTTATAAATCTTATCTGAATTTGTATTATTCATTTCAAATACCTACCTACACTATTTATAATTCTAATTTATCGTAAGTCATTACTATTTATTTTTATGATGCCCTACTAAATGCATTGTCTTTAACAATAGTATATGTGCAGCCGCAGCTGCCAATGCAACCATTGCAGCAACTTTGTGCACTACGATATTTTTTCGATAACCGAATATTCCAGATGCAATTCCAAAACCTAAAGACGCATAACCGGTATATGGAATTAATTTATACCTATTGAAGCGACGACGATTTGCTTGTTGATTGTCACTTTTAAATACTACACCTGATAATATTGGATTTACTTTCATATCACTACCTCTATAAATCTAGTATAGCATAATTATTCTACAACATAATCCTGCAATTCGATTAGTTTTTCTTTTGCTTCTTTAGCCTGTGGACGGATTTCTATTGTTTTTATTAAGTCTAAACGTGCTTTTTCATATTCTTTTAACTCAATATATGTTAATCCTCTATGATAATAAGCTAACGCATAGAAACCATCTAACTCAATTGCTGATGTATAATCTTGAATTGCTTCTTCATAACGTTTTAACTTACATAATGTTAAACCTCTATTATAATAAGCATCAGAAGCATATTTATCTAATTTTATTGCCTTATCATAATCTGCTAGCGCCCCAGAATAATCTTTTTGCTTATCTTTGATTACACCTCTATTTACATATGCCTGTACATATTTTTTATCAGCTTTTATTGCGTTATTATAATCTTCTAATGCACCTTGCAAATTTCCACAAGTTTCCTTTACTAAACCTCGACCGACATATGACTTTGCATCTTTCTTATGCAAATTTATAGCTTTCGTATAATTTTCTAATGAATTATCATAATTTTTTAACATATACTGCATTTGGCCAATACTATAATAAATATCTGAATTATTAGGCTCATATGTTTTAGCTTCTTCATAATCAGATAAAGCATCCTCATAATTTCCAACCATAAAATTTAAATAACCCCTTTGAATATAAAGCTTGGCATCTTCAGGGTTTCGCTCTATTTTTTTATTACATTTCCTTAGTTTCTTAATAATTTCATAGTCTGAATGTTCATAACTATATGTTGGTAAGCTATTTATTGCAATTAAAGATATAAATAATAAAATTATAATTTTCTTCAACATATCATCTCCAACCTATTTATTAGGTAAATAATATTTTAACCAAGGAAGTTCTTGATATCTTGGTAAATATTCAGGATTTAATTTCAATGCTTTTAAACAATCATATACAGCTTCTTTAGATTGAGCTCCTATATGCATCCTTGATAACCCTCTATTATTATATGCTTCAGCATCATTTGGAATCAAAGATATATATACAGAATAATCACTTACGGCTTGTTCATAATTTTTCTTTTGATACTGAATCATTGCTCGATTAAAATAAGCTTCCGCATATTTTTTATTTAAATCTATTGCTTTATTAAAATCTGCTAATGCACCATCTAAATTATTTTGTTGAATTTTTACATGGCCTCTATCATAATAAGCACTTGCTAACTTAGGATCTAATTTTATTACATAATTAAAATCTTCAATTGCGCCTTTATAATCTCCCATATAAGCCTTTGCATGAGCTCTCTCACAATATCCATCAGTAATTTCTGGTTCTAATTTTATTGCCTTATTGAAGTCTTCTATTGCACTTTTATAATCTTTTATATTTAATTTTGCAATTCCACGATTACAATATGCATCATAAATATCATCATCCAACTTTATAACTCTATCAAAGTCATCAATTGCTCCTTTGTAATCCTTTAATATTGCTTTTGTTGTTCCACGATTACAATATGCAGTAACTGAATCCGGCTCCAATTCAATTGTTTTAGTAAAATCTTCAATTGCACCTTTATAATCTTTTATCGCAAATCTTGAATTTCCTCTTAAAAAATATGTTTCACTTACATCAGGATATTTTTTTAATACAACAGTATAATCAGCAACCGCTTCCTTGTACATCCCTAATTTATATTCCGCATCCGCTCTTTTTAGATAGGAAGAATAACTTTCTGGATTTTTATCAATTACACTTGTATATCTTTCAATTTGCTTTTGATACTTCCCAACATCAACATTATCTGCACTTAACACAGGTAAGGCTTGAAATACAGAAAATTGTAATGTAATTAGAAATATTCCTAATAATATTTTATTTACTAATTGCATAATAATTTCTCCTTCAACTACGGGACGAGCAAAAATAAAATAACATTAAAACACTATTTTTTCATAATCTAAAAATACCATTTTAATTTATATTCGCTCATATGAGCCCATAAATTTATAATATTTTGTATGATTTTGAATTGAATCTAAAGCCTCTTTTACATTAACTTCATCTATATGACCTTGAACATCTAAAAATAAAATATATTCATTAACATCCATTTTTGATGGAGTTGCGTGAATATATGATATATTTATATTTCTATTTGCTAATTCTTGAACTATACTAAATAATTTCCCTGGCTTATCTTCTATTGTAATAGCTATTGAAGATGTACTTCTTGGAGTTGGTAAAGTTTTAAATGAACCTACCATTACAAATTTTGTTTGGTTATTTTTATCATTATTTATATTAGGATTCAAAATATTTAAATTATATATTTCTGCAGTTTTTTCTGTTCCAATAATTGCATAAGTCAAATTATAAGAATTCAATAATCTAGCAGATTCTTCTATACTTGATGTATTAATTACATTTAAATGCATTGGGAGTTGTGTTTGAATATACTCGCTACATTTTGCAATTGCAGGAGAAGGCGCTATCAAACCTGAAATATTATATATTTCACTATTCTTTGATAACAAACAATTGTTTGATGGCAATATAGTTTCAGCAAGAATAAAAATTTCTTTACCTGTTGATTTTATTAGGTTATCTGTTGTTTCTCTAACTACACCCTCTTTAGCATTCTCAACAGGAATTACACCTACTGCATCATCATCTGATTCTACATATTTGATTATTTCTTCAATCGTTCTGAAAGGCATTTGATAAGCCTTCAAATCATATTTTGCACAGAAATAATCTTTTGCCATTTCTGTAAAAGAACCGCTTGTTCCTAAATATGCAACTGTTTTTACATTCTCTGAGTTTAATATCTTTGTCATACCATCAATTCACTATAAAGGAACATAACCTGAATATATCAAACTTGCCCACCCATCAAAATAACTTATTTGAGTGGCACTACCAGTTTTAATTAAAATTCTTGATTGTTTTTCTGGTGGAATTCCTAATGTTGTTGCAACAACAGATTGAATAACATTTTGACCTGTTACAACTATTACTCTGTTCCCTATATTTTTTTCTACTAAACCTTGAACAACCTTATCTACTCTATTATTAAAATCAACAATTGCTTCACCATTATCAGGAGTTAAAGCAATTATACTTGGAACATTTTCACCATACTCTATTGAATATTTTTTTACAATATTATCAAAAGTTAAACCATTCCAATCTCCCCAGTCTCTTGAATTTAATTCTGGCAAAATTTCGAAATCTTGTTTAAAAACTTTTGCAATCATTTGTGCTGACTGAATACATCTTGTTGCAGGGCTTGAATATATTTTATCATTTTTAACACCCCTATTTTTTATGTATTCACAAATCTTTCTTATTTCTTCCTGACCTTTTTCTTCTAAAGGTGGATAATTTTCTTGATTACATAACCTAGCATCTTCTGTATATATAGTTGCACCATGCGCAACATATGTTATTTTACATTTTCTACTTAACATTATTAAAACCTCTTTGTTCAATATATTATAACATACATCTGAATTTTTGGGAGATTTTAATTTTATTTATTTACTAAATAGTAAATGTAAAGTCATTACCCTGAGTTTGAGGGGTTTGGTATGTAGTATTTTGAGGGTACGGCTGAGAAGTCACTTGAGGATAATTTGAGGTTGGATCTGCAAACCCAGTTTGATTATTAGCTAAAGGAAAATTTTCCCAAGGTTTAGAAGCTAATAATTGATTAGCAAAAATATCATTGCTATATTTACCTGCAAAAATATCACCATTAAATATTGACTGATTATTATTAAAATAAGGATTTGCTGGAGGATTAAATCCATAATTTGGATTAGTAGATTGAGCCTGAGGTTGTGGAGGATAACCTTCAGGATACACTAATGAATACCCAGAATCATATAAAGGATTTTCTGCTCGTTGTTGTTGATGATACTGTTGTTGTTGTGAATATAAAAATTGTTGATATGCTTGTTGAGCCAAAGGGTCAAAACCGCCAAAAGAATTAATTGAATTTACCATAATAATACACCTATATTAATATAACCTAACCTTACTTTTATAAAGTATTTATATTTATAAAAATTGATTAATATTAAACAAGGTTTAAAAATTCTTTACATAATCAGTTAAAATATCTACTTCTTTATACCAATCTTGACGTTCTTCTTGTTTTATTACATCAACAGAATCATACCATTCAGTCTTTTCAGTATTATCAAACCAACGCCAATCAGAACAATATGGAATTAATAATTTTGATTTAACCCCCAAAGCACCTGCAAGATGAAGAGTTGAAGTATCTACACTTATTAATAAATCTAGATTTTTCAAAGCTGCAGCTGTATCATCAAAACTTTCAAAAGTTGAAGATAAATCAACTATTTGTGGATATTTTTCTATTGCATTAAAAATGTCATCTTTTTGAAATGAGTAGAATTCTACATTTTTTAACTCTAATAAAGGTTTAAAATAGTCTATATTAATTGTTCGATTAATTGCTGCTCTCATGGCCATATCACCGGCTTTCCAGCATAAACCTACTTTAAGTTTATTAGTTTTAAAATATTTTTCCTTATACTCATTTACTTTAGTTTCATCTGCTAATAAATATCCTTGAGATGAAGGTATATTATTAAAATCCATATTCAAAAAGTATGGAGCATATGCTAAAAACATTGAACTATCATGTTCAACATCAAACATTCCTTCATTTATAAATTCTATATGTGGGAAACTCCTTTGCATAATACTAATAAGCGGTGTTCGCATATTTACAATTATTTTAGAAAATTTATTCTTCAATTCAGGTAAATATCTTGAATTCATTATACAATCGCCTAAACCTTGATCAGCATATACTAATAATGTTCCACCTTCTTCTCTTGAATTAAAATTTTTCAAGGTTTTAAATTCTTCAGGAGGTTTTACCTGTAAAAAATACTCAAACCCTTTTTTCATATTTTTTTGAGACAAATAAAGACAACCAAGAGATGCCTTTGCATCCTCATCATCTGGGAACAGTTCTAATGTTTTTTTATAATAATACTCTGCTTCTTCTAATTTCCCTATTTTTTGCAAACTAACAGCAAGATAATAATAACCTTGAGAATCACGATTTTCTATTGCTTTTTTATAACATTCTTGAGCAATCTCTTCATTACAATATAACAATTCTTGTAATAAACCTGCAGTTACCCAACTAGATGGATTTTCAGGATATAACTCAAGTGTTTTAGCACAATATTCTTCTGCCTTTTTATAATCACCTATATCCATATAATTTTGAGTCATTAATGATAATGCAGCTCTATTGTCTGGATGTGAAGCTAAAAATTTTTGACAATATGCTCCTGCAAAATTATACATTTTTAAACGACGGAAACATTCTATAATTTTTTGATATATTTTTTCACTTTCTTTATCATACCTGAACAACTCTTCGTATAAAATAATTGCATCATCATACTTTTTTAAATTAAATTTAGTTAATGCCAAAGATGCAATAGTTGATGGGGATTTTTTAATTTTATACGCAGATTCTAAGATTTTTTCTGCCTTAGAAAACATTCCTCTTTTTATATTAAATAGCCCCCAAAAAGAAAGAACTGTTTCATCATTAGGATTTTCTCTGAGCAACTCATAATAAATCTTTTCTGCTGAGGTGAAATCCTTATTCTTTACAAAAACTAATGCTCTATTTAACTTCTTTATATTTAACATTATTTTTTAGCTAAAACCTTTACTTTTTCGACTATTTTTTTAGAAACAACATCCCAATCTTCTCCAAGATGCTGCCTATATAACTCAACTGATTTATACCAATCTGTTTTATTTTCGTCATCAAACCAATACCACTCACTATCAAAAGGAATAAGAGCAAAAGTACGCTTTCCTAAAGCTCCTGCAAGATGAAGAATCTCTGAATCAATTGATATAATCAAATCCATACTATTAATATATTTAGCACAATCTTCTATTGAGCCTAAATCACTAGTTAAATCTCTAATTTGAGAATATGTTGATAAAACTCCAAAGATATCATTTTTTTGGAATGAATAATATTCAACATTTGGAATACTAAATAACTCGCTAAAATATTTTGACATATTTACAGACAAAGTATTTACAGCCCTCATACTATCCCCAGCAGTTTTCCATAAAAGACCAACTTTTAATTTGTCAGATTTTATATCATTTTTTTCTGATTTTAATTTTAATTGAGGAATATTTTCAAATGTCGAATTTAAATAATACGGAAGCTCTGATAATAATACATGACAATCATACTTAGTATTAAAAACATCTGATTGAGCTACATTCTTAATTTTATTAAATGATAAAAATGTTTGCATGTCTGGAGAACAAGACAATACAATCTGCTTAAATTTACCCTTCAACAGTTGTAAATATCTCAAATTTCTTATACATTCTGAATCAGAGCAATCTGATACAACTAATAAAATCTTATTTGGATATGATTTACCATCCCATTTATTTTTTAAAGATTTAATATCTTTATTTAAATCTCTTTCTAAATAATACTTATAACCTTTTCGCATTTTACGTTCTATAAAATTAACATCTCTTAAAAGGTTTAAAACATCATTTTTTCTTGGATAATCAGCTAAGATTTTTTTTGCACATTTTTCCGCTTCATCATATTTTTTCATTTTTTTATAACATGATGCTAAATCAAATGCAGCAGTAGGAACTCCTAATTTTACAGCCTTTTCGTATAACTTTTGAGCTTCCTCATATTCTTTATCAACAAATTCTTTATACATTCCCAATAAATTAAATGCTAAACCTTTATTTGGGAATTTTTCTTCAATTTCATTTTTTAATTCAGTTAATTCATCAATTTTACCAAGATTTAAATATATTAAGAACAATCTACGATAAGCAATTATATTTGGATATTTTTCAACATACTCTTTTGCAATATGAATAGCGTTATCATACAACTCAAGTTGAATATACAAATTTCCAATTATTGTAAAAAGTTCCTCAGAAGGTTCTAATTCTAATAATTGTTCATACATGACAATTGCATCATATAACTTAAATTGTTTTTCTTTTACATATGCTAAAAGTTTAAGACTTTTTATGTCGGTTCCAATCTTTAAACTATACCCCAGAAGCATTTCTGCAGTATCATAATCTAATTTCCCAACATTTATATAAGCTAATTTATAAAGAGCATTTCTATTTTTTTTATCTGTACCAAGAAGGTTTAAATAGAGTTTCTCAGACTCAAATAAATTTCCTTCATCAAAATATTTATCTGCAAGTTTTTCTAATTCATAATTAGCCATAGTCTTATATTATCATTTTAACTATAATTCAGTCAATAACTATAAAAAACCTACAACCAAAGTATGATAAATATTTTATTAAACAAAAAATTGACTTATACAAAATAATTATTATAAAGAAATACAGGGTAATACATATAGAGGATTTTAACTAACAACCCCTAATAAAAGAAAAATATAATCCGATATATAAAAATAGTTTAACTAATGAATTAGAGAGGTAACATATGAAGATAAACGGTGGAGTCAGGTATTGTGAACTTGGTGTACGTTCTTCAATTAGAGCAATGCACGTTGCAACCGAATTAATGGGTATAACAAATGAAAATGTTATCGGATTCGATAAAGTAGGTTATCAAAGAAAAGATGCCGTAGTTTCTTCATTTGCAGAATTTCTTGGAGTTGATGGTATTTCAAGAAACACAGATGAAAAAGTTGGTCGTATTATGACATCAGAAAAACCTCTAGATATTGCATTAGCAAACAAAGGTTATTTCCAAATCCAAACTCCAAATGGTATCCAGTTAACAAGAGATGGAAGATTTAAACTTGATAAAGATGGAAGTTTATTAAACCTTGAAGACAATAAAGTTCTATCAGATAGTGGTGTTCCAATTAAACTACACAGAATACCAGAAGATGTAAAAGAAGTTGTAATTAACAGAAAAGGTTTAGTAAGCGTTTTCAACAAAGATAAACGAAAACTTGAACCTGTAGCTTACTTAGGAATTGTTGATTCTAATGGTATGGCAGTTATGAATCCTGATGTAAAACAAGGATTTAACGAATATTCAAACGTATCACTTCAAAATGAATTCTTAGCAGTAATGCCAACAATAAGAAATTTTGAAGCAAATAGACAAATGTTCATAATGAACAATACAAACATGCAAAAAGCAATCAGCCAATTAGGCTCTGCATCATAAGGAGATAATTAAAAATGTTTAACGCACAAGCAATTATCAGAAGAAGTATAAACAACGCAACTAACCAGTTTGATAGACTTGCATATGTTGGCAACAACTTAGCAAACTATAATACTGCAGGTTATAAATGTGTTCGTTTTGAACAAATGCTTAAAGAAAGCGGCTACATAGAAGGAGCTATTAGAACTGATGCTAAACAAGGATCTTTAAGAATTACAGATAATCCTTATGATGTTGCAATTGATGGCCAAGGATATATTCCAGTAACATCTCCTGATGGAGAAGTTCAATATACAAGAGATGGCGCATTCAAAAGAGGTGCTGATGGATATTTATACACCTTAGATGATTGGATTGTAGGAGACGGTATAAAATTCCCTCCAAACTGCTACAAATTCCAAATTAAACCTAATGGAGATATTATGAGTTTTGATGCAGCTGGCTCTCCAGGAGAAAAAGTTGGAACAATCCCTCTTGTAACTTTTGATGCTCCAGAAGAATTGGAACAAGGTGTTAATAACAAAATGGTAGCAACAGAAACATCTGGACAACCAAAACTTGTTTTATCTCATGATAGATTCAAACAATGTTTCTCAGAAAATTCAAACACTAATATATATGCAGAAGTCAACGATATGTTAAGACTCAACGCATCAATGATTGCAAGTATGCGTCTTCTTAAAGTAACCGATGACATGTACAACAAAGGTATTAACATTAGAGAATAGGAGTTTTAACTAATGTCTTACGCAAGTTTAGATAGTATAGGAAGAACCTCTTTAGCGTTAGGATTAATTTCCCAACAACAAAGAGCCCTAGGTGCAAACATCGCTAACGTAGATACACCAGGCTATGTTAGACAGCACTTAGATTTTGCTTCATATTTAGGTACTGGACCTTTAGAAACTAAATTAGCACAAAGAATGGGACCTTGCCCAGTATTTCCTGATTATGAGCAAGAAGAAATAAACCCTGCTAACGAATTAACAGAAATGCAAAAAAATGCGATTCTTTATTCAATGGCATCAAGACGTATGTCTAACATAATTACACAAATGAAAACAGTTATAAACGTAGGAAAGTAGGCACATTATGGGTATAATGGAATCAATGGACATCGGCTCACACGCCTTAAAATGTCACGGGTTAAGATTAGATATCCACGCAAAAAACATTGCAAACATAGATACTCCAAACTATGTAAGAAAAATTCCTATCTTAAACGCAACAGATGAAAATTCATTCAGAGCAGTTCTTGGACAAATGAAAAATGATGTATTTGGTACAGGAACACTACCTTATTTAACAGGGGGTGTAACATTTAATGGTGTTGTAGAAGACCCTACTATGGGTGATAAAATCTATCGTCCAGGACACCCAGATGCAGACGCAAATGGTTACATTCGTTCATCTAACGTAAACGCAATGGTTGATATGGCTGATGCTGTTTTAGCACAAAGAGCTTATGAAGCTAACCTTGCGGTAATAAACATTACTAAATCAATGGCTACAAAAGCAGTTGATATTGGTAGATAATAAATAGACTCAAAAATATACAAACCTTATAAAAGGAAAAGGAACTTACTTCCTTTTATCCTTGCCCCATATATTATAATGAAATTATCAAACCGTTTATTAACAGGCAGATGTCCAACTACATCTGCCGTTTTTATTTATTAAGAAATATTACGAAATTTCCATCCCCTGAAATTACTTTTTAAATTAAGACTTTACATGAATAATGAAGTGTAAATACGAGGAACTAAGATGGGCTACGAATATCAAAACAATGTTAGTAAAAATGGTATCACTCGACAAGAGTTTGAAAAAAAATTAGATAAAAAACTTGAAAATCTTAGTGATAGAAAACAAGCTAAATATAAAGAAAAAGCTATGGATATATTCTCTAAATTTGCCAGCTTAAATGGTGATGCTAACATTTTAGATGAATCTGAACAAATTCAATTTAGAGCGGCCTTTGCTGATTTAGATAAAAATGAGAATGGAGAAATTTCAAGAAAAGATATCAGAAAAGGTAAAAAGGGTTCTGAAACTCAAAAAATAATTTCAGAAAATGGATATAAAGCAAGCAAATATTTTAGCGAAACGCTTGATGATGCGATATCACAAGAAGCAAGCGGAGATATTGGAGATGTACAATATGGAGAAGAATCAAGTAATGGAAATTCTACTGTAACAGTTCATTATGACCAAAATAGTAGTTCTACTAAAGATGATGGATTAAAAACATATCACATTGATGATGAAAAAAGAGCAATAAGAATCGACGATATAAAAGATAACCAAACAGAAATCTATGAAGGAGAAGAAAATAATCCATATGATATCGATGATGAAGTAGATAGAACTGAAACAGGAGGATTACCGCCAGAACCCCCTGAAACAAAGCCAGAAGAAACTAAACCTCCAATTACAGGACCTAAAAAACCAACTAAAGAAGATATACAATCAGGATTTTTCCAATATATAACTCAAGATAATAGTTTTACAGGAAAGCTTAAAAATGGTTCAAATATAGATTTACCAGCTGGATGTAAAGTAGTAGAAGACGGTATTGAATATAATGGGAAAATCTATAAAATGCGAGGAGACAATAGTTCAAATGAAAATCCTCTAAGATTTGAATGTGATGAAACAAAAGAGACATTACAACAAGCTATCGCAAAATCAGAATCTACAGACAACACTCACCGATATCATAACCATGGTGATAATGTAAATGAACAATCTAAATATGATGCAAAAGCAGGAACAATAACTCATGGAAATGACGAAACTGCAGTATCACAAACTCAAACATTTGCATCAATGCTAATGAACAACGCAGAAGATTCTACATTAACACTTGATAAACAATCTGGCAAAACTGAAACAACAGGAGAAATTATTCTTAACACTATCAATACCAATGAAGATGATGGTATTGATATGCAAGAATTAATATCATACCTAAATGCAGCAAAAAATGAAGCTAATACTGTTAAAAATAAAACAGGTGCTCGTAAGTTTGCCTCTGGTGTTGATATTGATGCAAAAGATTTAGTTAATATCGGAAAAGTATTTAAGAAATATGCAGGAGCAGACGGGAAACTTCAAAAAAATGAATTACAAAACCTCCTTAATGATTTAAAAAAATCTAGTATGACCAAACTTGCAACAGGTGAAGATAAGTATATTGGAGAAAAAGAAGAAAAACCTGTAAAAGAAGACAAACCAGAAGAAACTCCAAAACCAGAAAAAGAGAAAATTGTTTTAAGAGATGGCAATAGAGAACGAAAAGTTAAAGATAACGCCAATGTAAAAGGTAATGGAGAAAACCAAGAATATTACTATAAAGGCGGTAAAAGAACTGCACTTAAAGAAATAGAAGTTGATAGTCCACTAAGAAATAATAAAATAAAAGTACAAATTGAAGATAATGATGGCAATATTGCTCAAAATGGACGTTCATCATTATTCAAAAAGAAATTTATATACATACAAGACCTAGAAAAAGAAGTTAATGCAAAGGTTCTTGAAAGAACAGTTAATGGCAAAGAAGATCAACAAATTGTTCGAGTTAAAGATAAAGATGATGAAATAACAAGATATCAAGTAATTACAAATCCTGATGGCAGCTACACATTAGGCGAAGAACTGATTGCAAAAACAACAAAAGGTAAAAACACATACGTTACAAAATCTCAGCACGAAAAAGACATTAAAAAAGCTCTAGGAATTCCTGAAGAATTAGAACTTCCTAAAAATATTACCGCAGAATATGATAATAATGGTAATATGCAAATTAAACTTAATGGTGGAGACTGTTCAGTAAATACCGCAAAAGTCTATGTTATAAGACATAATACTCAGCTTAAAAATAAAGTAGATGATAATGTAAGGCAAATAAATATTGAACCAGAAACTAGAGAAGAAATATACCAAGAGCCACAAAAACTTGATGAAAAAGAATTAAAAAAAGCTGAAGCAGAAGCAAAAAAAGAATCATTAAGAAAAACTAATGGTAGCAATTTTGGTTGGTTCTACAGTAATGAAACACAATCACATTATTTATGGAATGAAGAAAAACAAAAATTTATAAAACAAGAAAACATTTCATACGTTGAAAAAGATGGAACAATAACATTTAATGAAATAAATGATACTGTAATATCCAAAGCAATTAAAGGAAATGAAGTTGCTATTAATGGAATTACATCAAACATAATAATTAATGACAATACAAATGTAACTAATTTAATCCAAGATATAAATAATCAAAGTCAAAACAAAAAATTCTTTGAGCTAACAGGAGAAAAACAAAAATACCATATAGTAAAAACAATAGAAAAATTACTTACAGAAGCTAAAGATTTAAAAGATGATGAAACATATTTAAAACTAGAAGAATACTTAAAAACCAATAAAGATAATCTAGATGCAAATTCTGATTATCAATTAAAAAATAAAGAATTGAAGTACATAGATAAACTAACAGAAGCATTATTAGAAAAAATAAAAAACCAATAATATAAAAAAAGCGACCAACAAAGTTGATCGCTTTTTGTTTGATATAAAATCTGAATATTAACGTTTTGAGAATTGGAAACGTTTTCTTGCTCTTTTTCTACCATATTTTTTACGTT
>CALUUV010000037.1 GCA_944324055.1 Candidatus Gastranaerophilales bacterium
ACTTTCAATATAGCATTGTAATCGTATTATAAACATAATTCATAGTCAACAGGGGGATTTAATAATATTTTATAATTTGTAATATTTCTTTAAAAACCATACTTTAGTTAGATTAATCTCTAAACTTTTGTTGGATGAAGATTATTCAAATACACATTATTATAATAATAGATTTTATATTATAATAGGTGCCACACATGAATTTACACGAAGAATGTTTATTGAAATATCTTAGATATCCAGATGAGCTCTCGCATACAACTGAATTATTGAAACTCAATAATTTAATTCTTGAGCAAAAGTTCTTATTGAAAAATTTCTTATCTAAAAATATTAAACTCAATCTTTCTTCGGCTGAAAGCTAATGGGAGTTTTATATGAAATTAAATATTAATAGCAAATTTATTGATTATGTTGCTTACTTTTTAATAACTATATCAATTATTTTTATTACACTTTTTGTTTCTAATAATAAATTAATTCTAAATTTTTTCAATGACGCAGAAAATAAATCTTTTGATTACAGACAATCTCTTTTAGTAAAGCATAAACACTTAAAACCTAATAAAGATATTGTTGTATTAGCAATTGATGATGCCAGTTATGAATATATACTTGAACACTATGGAGAATGGCCTATATCAAGAAAAGTATATGCAGATATTATTAATTTAATAGAAAAAGATTCTCCTAAAGCTATAGTATTTGACCTTATGTTTATTAAATCATTTAAGAATGATTTAGCATCTGATAATCTATTAGCTAATACTATGGGAAAATACAATAACATTTATACTGGAATTAATTTTGATAATGAATCTTTTGATTTAAGAAAACCAATTAATTTACCAGATAAAATGAAAGCAAATCTTGAAATTCAAAATAAGAATATTAATTTCAAAAAAGTATTCAGATTCACTAATTGTAGAGCTATCATCCCACAACTTTTAAACAATTCTACTAAAGTTGGAATGATAAATATTAACCGTTCTAATGACGGTATTATTAGAACTGCTCCTTCTTTTGCTACTTATAAAAATGATTACTATCCTTATTTATCATTAATGGTTGGAAATGACATTATTAATAATAATCATACTAATAATTATGTTATTAATAAAAAATCAACTCTTAAAGTTGGAGATTTATCTATACCACTAATTAATACTGGAGAATGTGTACTAAATTGGTATGGCCCAGCTCAACAAACATATAAAAATATTCCATTTTATAAATTAGTAAAATTAAGTAAAGGTGAAAATATTTCTGAAAGATACAACTTTAAAAATAAAGTAGTATTTGTAGGTACAACGGCACAAAGCTTATTTGACACTAAAAGTGTTCCTATTGATAAAATCTATCCAGGGGTAGAAATTCACGCAACATACTTGAATAATATTATTGATAACTCTTTTATTAAAAAGACAACACACGGTGCAGATACAATTATAATAATTTCATTGATTTTGATTATTACAACAATTGTATTTTTATCAACATCATCTATTTTTGCAATTCTATCAACAACATTAGTTGCAACAGCCTATTATATGACTTCATATTATGTTATGAAATTCTTTAACCTATGGATTCCTGATATCTTACCTTTATTCTCTATATTAATTACATTTGCAATATCATATCTTGCAAAATACTTATTAAAATCTAGAGATTTCGAACATCAATATAAATTAGCAACAACTGATGGTTTAACAGAGTTATACAACCACAGATATTTCCAAGATACATTGAGAAAACAAATTGAAACATCTAAACGTTATAATCAACCATTCTCACTAATCATTATAGATATCGACTATTTCAAAAAATTCAACGATTCTTACGGACACCAATCTGGAGATGCTGTTCTTAAGGGAGTTGCTCATATTTTAAAAAGAAATACTCGTGCAACAGATTTTGTTTGCAGATATGGCGGAGAAGAAATGAGCATTATTCTTCCATATACAGATCAAAAAGAAGCTCAAGCAAATGCAGAAAGAATATGTAAAGCAGTTGCTAATCACGTATTCAAGTTACCAAATAATGTAGAATGTAATGTTACCATAAGCCTTGGAGTATCTACATTCCCAGAAGATGGAGATAGTCCACAAACAATAATAGAAAAAGCGGATAAAGCTTTATACTGGGCAAAAGAACATGGTAGAAATCAAGTAGGTAAAATTGATGAATAATAAAGTAATTGTTATAGGTGCAGGATTAGCTGGATGTGAGGCAGCATTACAACTTGCAAAAAGAAATATTCAAGTTGATTTATATGAAATGAGACCACAAAAAACAACTGGAGCTCACAAAACTGATAAATTTGCAGAATTTGTTTGTTCTAATAGTTTAGGATCTGCAGACCAAACTAATGCAAGCGGATTGCTTAAACAAGAAATGAAAATACTAGGTGGAATGTTAATTAATATAGCATTTGATAATGCAGTACCAGCAGGAAATGCTCTTGCAATAGATAGAGAAGGATTTGCTGATAAGGTTACAGAATTAATTAATAACAATCAAAATATTAATGTGATTAAAGAAGAAATTACTGAAATCCCTAAAAATGAAAATACAATTATTGCATCAGGTCCATTAACAAGTGATGATTTAGCAAATTCAATTAAAGAATTTACTCAAAGCGAGCATTTACATTTCTTTGATGCAATTGCACCAATTATTGAAAAAGATAGCATTAATTTTGACAAAGCATTTTATGCAAGTCGATACAATAAAGGAGAAGCATCTTACATAAATTGCCCTATGAACAAAGAAGAATATGAAAAATTCTATAACTTCTTAATTAATGCACCCAAAATTGAATTAAAAAAATTTGAAAAAAATGCAAAATTCTTTGAGTCTTGCCTTCCAGTAGAAGTTTTAGCCTCTAGAGGCGTTGATACTCTAAGATTTGGGCCAATGAAACCAGTTGGACTTGTTGATGACAGAACTGGTGAAAAGAATTATGCAGTTGTACAATTAAGACAAGATAACTCTGCAAAAACTTTATACAACATTGTAGGATTCCAAACAAATTTAAAATGGCCAGCTCAAAAAGAATTAATATCATTAATTCCAGGTTTAGAAAATGCAAACATTATGAGATATGGTGTTATGCACAGAAATACTTTCATCAATAGCCCTAAAATTTTAAATCCTACATTACAAACTAGAAGTAGAGAAAATCTATTCTTCGCAGGACAAATTACAGGTACTGAAGGTTATACTGAATCGATTGCATCTGGACTACTTGCAGGTATTAATATGAGCAGACATATACAAGGAAAAGAATTAATCAAATTACCTCAAGAAACAATGCTTGGCGCTCTAATGAATTATATCAGTAACCCTGAACACGAAAAATTTCAACCAATAAACTCAAACTGGGCTATCGTAAAAGAAATTGATTTACCAAGACAAATTAGAAAAAATAAAAAAGAAAAAAATACAATTCTTTCTAATCGTTCAATTGAAACATTAAATAATTTTATAAAAGAAAACTCCTAACTTTTGTTAGGAGTTAACCGAATTAAAAATCCAACTTTTTAGTCTATCTTAAAATTTGTTGCATATTCTCTAGATTCTGCATTTTGAGAATCTGGATAGACATTATTTATTTGAGAAGAATGATAAGATGAAACTTCATTTCTTCTTCTTTCTAATTGAACTTGTCCATTTTTTACAACTTGTTGTAATTGATTTAAATTTTGTTCTAAATTAGTTAAAACTTGTTCTGCATAAACAGATGCACCATCTTGAATTCTTGTTGCATCATCTTGTGCTTGAATTCTGATAGCTTCTGCATCATCTAATGCTTTTCTTTTTATTTCTTCACAGTCTGCGATTACTTGTTCTTTAATCTTATCTGCTTCTTTTTGAACAGCCAATAACAAATCAGACTCACTTAATAATCTGCTAGCTTCGTTTTGAGCATCATTAATAATTTTTTCCGCTCTTTGTTGTGCTTCGTGTTGAATTTCATCTCTACGTCTTAATAATGCTCTAGCATCTTGAACTTCAGATGGTAATGAAGCATATATTCTATCTAAAAGAGACTCTACAACTTCTCTTTTTACTACTACCATATAATTTGATAATAAAGGAAAACCTTTATCTAATGATTCTTCCAAAGCTCTTAATAAATCATATATTCCATTTTGTTGACCATTCATCTTTATTAAATCTCCCGATAACGATACTTATATAGTAAGAATTTTACGACAAGTTTATTTTAAAAGTCAAATGAATTAAATATATATATGTAGTTTTATGTAGAAGATATTTATAGTTAATTATTTGCATAAAAAAAGAAGCCCTTAGGCTTCTTTTTTTTAATGGAGCGGGAGTTGAATTTTCGGAAGTGTGATGCGAGCGAAGCGATGCAAACACGTAAGGTGGAGGGAAACCACGCTTTTCCGACACCCCGAATAATTCAAAGAGGCGAGAAGAGCCGAGTCGATTCAATGCAAAAAAAAAGAAGCCCTTAGGCTTCTTTTTTTTAATGGAGCGGGAGACGAGGCTCGAACTCGCGACATCCTCCTTGGCAAGGAGGCATTCTACCACTGAATTACCCCCGCGTGTATAATTATTATACATGGACAATTTTTTTTTGCAAGCAATTATTTATTTTATTTTTTTTGCTAGTTTATTTCGTTCTTCTGAAATTAAATTAAATATCATTTTTTTCAATAATTGAATCTTTTCTGAAAACATATAAATAGGTTCATAATCAATTAAATCTTGGCCTGATACTTCTTCCCCATTATCTTTTAATTTTTTTGCATATTTTAATTGTTCAGAATATGCATGCTGTTCCTGTTCAAGTTCATATCTTGCATCTGTAAATGTAATATTTTATCAGAATTAGACTTTCCCTTTAAAAATTCTTTAGTCTTTTCTTTTACAACTTCTAAAATAGATTCTTTATTATCATTTGTTTTGTTTTTACAATATAAAACATTTATAAACCAATCATCTCTTTTACGGCCATATTGACCTGCTCTATATAATTTCTGAGTTAAAGAAGTATGTTTAGGATTTGCTAATGTATCTAATATATGTGTATTCTCATGCATTATTGTTACTAAAGAATCCCTTGAAATTTTTGATTTTTTTATAGGAACTTCTAAAGTAATTCTACTTATATAATTTCGGCTGTCATATTGATAATCTGAAGCACCTTCAAAAATTTTTAACTCTTTTAGTTGTTTTATTTCTACTTTCATTTTCTCTGGTAATACTTTATTATATACAGACTTAAAATCCCTTATAGTAATATTACTCGTATTCATTGATTGCAACTCTTCAAAAAATTTTTCATTTAATGAAGAAACAACCTTTTTTCTGTCGGCAACACTACCTTTTATATAATTATATGAAAACTTTACATTTGGAGATACTTTTAACATACTTATATAAAACAAGTAAAATATTTTTTTGCACAAAAAAAAGAGGAAGAAATAAATCTTCCTCTTTTCTTATAAATAATTAAATTATTTATTTTCTGCAATCATTAATCTTATTGCATCTACTGCTGTTTTTATTGCAGAATCTGTATCATGAACAACAGGATTATCTAATCCAGCTTTTTCTCTTTCTTGGTTTGCAATTACTAAAAATACAGAACCAACTTTAACATGCAAATATGCCGCAACTGTAAATAATGCAGCTGATTCCATTTCTGATGCTAAGCATCCTAATTTTAACCAAGCATTCCACTTGTTAATTAATTCATAATTTACTGGCATTAAAGCTGGAGAATGTTGTCCATAGAATGAATCCTTACATTGAACAACTCCAACATGATATGGTTTATCAGCATTTTTTGCAGCTTGAACTAATTTTTCAACAATATCAAAGCTTGCAACAGCAGGAAATTCAATTGGTGCATATTCTTTTGATGTACCTTCCATTCTTATAGCACCTGTTGGAATTACAATGTCTCCACCTTTTACATTGATATCCATTCCACCACAAGTACCAACACGAATAAACTTTCTTGCACCAACTTTTACTAATTCTTCTAATGCAATTGCTGCAGATGGACCACCAATACCTGTTGATGTAACACTTACCATTACTCCATCTAAAAAGCCTGTATATGTAACATATTCTCTTTTGTCTGCAACTAATCTTGCATCATCAAAATATTCTGCAATCTTTTTACATCTTTTTGGATCTCCGGGTAAAATAACGTATTCACCAACATCACCTTCTTTTAAATCTATGTGATATTGTTTTCCATCTTCTGCGTATTTCATAATAAACACCTCTAAAATTAAACTAACTTCTGAATTTTACCAATTATTTATAACTCTGTCAAACTCTATTTCATATAATCCGCAAAGTTTTTACTTAATTCAATACTATACCCACAACCTTCTGGTGGAGTTAAGTATTTTCCACTAGTTAATGATTTCACTAATGGATACTTTCTACAATATAAAGACCTAAAAAAGTAGTACTTACAAGTATTATCTTGTTGCAAAGCTTTGCAAGTAAATAATATTTCTCCTTTTTCATTTTTTCCACTTGGATAAAACAAATTCAAACGTTTATTTTTTCTTTTTAATTCATTGAACAATGTTTCATTTGTTATTGGTTTATCATAAGCAAAAAATACAATATTCCGACAACATCTACCACATTTCTTACATTGTCCTTTTAAAATATATTTAGGTGAATATAATTTATTTAATAAATACTTTATAAAATTTATCATACATTACTCTTTTTCTATTATTGATAAGTAACGCTCATGCTTATACTTATAAAACATGTTATCTAACAATAATGATTCATATTTTAGTCCGGACATAATATTTTTTTGAGTATTAAACTCTTCTTCTCCCTGATTTATAATTAGCATTTTTCCATTTTTCTTCAACAATAAATAAACATGCTCAAATAATTTTTCAGGATTAAAATATCTATCTGGAAGCCCCCAAAACCTATGAGGTTCAATTAAGACAAATGGTAATATCCATATTATATAGTCATATTGTTTATTTATATTCATTACATCATTTGGAATATAATTAACACCTTGTAAATTATTTATATAATACTTTGCAACCTCAAATCTATTATAAAAATTTGAATACAATCTATAAGCATCAATTTCTACACCATCGAGGTTTAATTCATTACAATATTTCTTGAAATATGAGTATTCAGCTTGTACATAATACCAATTCTTAGAACCTACATCTAATATTGAAAATTTTTCGTTTTTGACTGGTGATAAATATTTATCTAATAAATTTAATATATAAAGATTTTGACAATAATTTGGAATTGTTGAATTATTTTTATAGTAATAAAAATTATATTTATTTAATAATAAGCTTTCCAATTCAAGCTCAGATTTAGTAAAATCTAAACTATTTTTATCTTCATTATTCTCTTTATAATTCTTTCGAGAAATATGAACATGCTGACGCAATAAAAAATCTATACTATTTCTTAAATTCCAAAACATAATAGATAATATAACATATAAAAAGAGGTAAAGATTAAACCTTACCTCTTTTATTTATAGAATATTAATTAATTCTTAGAATGTATATCTGATACCAGCTGTAGCATGTTTTCCTAAGTGAACATCTTTACCACCACCAGCTACAAATTCTACATCTTTGTAACCAACGCTAGCATTTGCTCTATATGTTTCAACAATAGAACCAACGTGAGTTGCTCTGTTGTTATAACCTAATTTAGCAGCGCCACCTACTGCAGCTTCAGCACCTACTCTAACACCATTATCAAATTCGTGTTTGTATTTACCTACTGCTGAAATTTCTGGAGCAAAAGCACCTTTAGCATCGTTGTTTACTTTTTCTAATCTTGTGTGTAAACCAACTTCAGGTCCAGCAGTAAAACCATTACCTAATGGATAGTTGTAACCTGCTTTTAATTTTAAACCACCGATTACATCATCACGTGTTTTACCTAAAAACATTTGAGCATCAACATTTGTTTTACCTTTTTCAACTGTTGCTGCTAATGTTCCAGCATTTTTTACATAATCAGAATGTAAATAACCAGCACCGTAAGTAACTTTTGTTTCTGGTTTTAGTCTTGGATCTCTAATCATTTTTGATGATGTTGAGTATTCTAAATCACCGTTTAAACCTTGTGGAGTAACTTTTCCAACAAATTTACCTTTTTGTTTAGTTACTGTTACCATGCCTTTTGGAGCTTTTTTAGTAGCACCCATCATTTTTTGAGCATCTGCAAAAGCGATTGTTGATGCTGAATCTACTTTATGAGAAACCGCTTTTTGTACTACATGAGCGATTGAATCATTTTTTGTCATTGTTTTTGCTGCTTGTTGAGCATGTCCTGCTACTCCAGTAGCTGCCATTGTTAGGGCCATAATCCCTGTTCTTAAATTCATATAATAACCTCCTTAATAAACTAGTGTAATTTTCTCTTAATTCAACTAGTGTTCTTTTAGTATAAAAACAAACATATTTATTTTTGCTATTTTTATATTTTTTACTTTACAAATCTTCACATCATTAAAATTTACTTATTAACTTTATAAATGAACGCTTAATCGTTTTTTCTATCAGTTTGACATAGTTTAAAACAATACTTTCATTATTAATTAGAAGTTTTCTAGCTTTTCCTGTTTTTGGATAAAGTGAATTATATGTTTCTCTGTATGCAAGATCTGCATTTCTAACTCCTTTTGATGACTCATATAATTCAAATAAATTTCTTTTAAAATATTGAGGATAATTATTTGTTCTATATTTTTTTCTTGCCAATAATGCAACTGTAGGTTTATTTTTACAATCAACTAAATGATTAATTGCTGTATCAACATCAGAACCTTCAGGATGAAATTTTGTATCTAAAGTAACATTATTCCAATACGCATTATGTTTAATATTCTCATATCTTGAACCGCCTAAAATAGTTTCCATTCTATACTCCTTACAAATAAATACATTAAAATAAAACTTGTAAAAAATATTTTTGCTAGAAAAACATGACAAAAATATTTTTTAGGGTTTTTATTAAACATATGTTAAATAGTCATTTAAAATATCCACCAATAAAAAAAACAAATATTAAAGAACTACCCAAAGTTCTAATATATCATCAATCTAGAAATTATTATGATAATTTTATTCTTTTCTCAACCGATAAATCAGAATTCGGGAAACAAGTAATCATGAAATGCACCAAAGAATTTATAAATAGAGATGGGAGAAAAAATATACCTTCACTATATATAGATAATCTGATATCAAATTGTAGTGGTCATGGTTATGGGAGCAAAATGCTTGATTTTGCAACAAATTATAGCAAAAAACTTGGTTGTAATGGTTATTTTCATCTTCTTGCAGATGGATGTTATAATCCTCATCGATTACCACATATTTTTTATAGAAAATATGGAATGAGCACAACAAACTACAAAATTGATAAAAAACTTGATAAACTTATTAAAAAAGGTAAAAATGCAACTTATAAAGATTTTAAAACAGAAGAAATGTTTTACCCACCAATAAAACATCCAGAATCTAAATTTAAACAATTCATTTCAAAATTATTTAAATAAAAAAGAACTCCAAGTAAGGAGTTCTTTTTTTTATAATTGGGCCCAAGAACTCTGTTTTGAAGATTAAGTATCTTCAAAATAGAGGCAGGTGAGTCCGAACTGGTTCGGCGAACCGTATGAAAATAACGAATCCCTCCGGGCACAAAAAAAGAACCCCTTACTTGGAGTTCTTTTTTTATAATTGGGCCCGGAGGGATTCGAACCCACGACCAAAGGATTATGAGTCCTCTGCGCTACCGCTGCGCCACAGGCCCGTGACGACTTTTTTATTATATCATGAACCTTTTGGCTTGCGGTAGCGTTTCGCTACCTTTCCTCTCCTCAGAAGATACTTAATCTTCTTCGTCGGCAGAGTGCCACAGGCCCGTGACGACTTATGTAACTTAGTTTAACATCTAAATAAATCAAAATCAAGTTTATTATTTTGATTATATTCCATGTACTAAGTATAATATTTGTTATGAGAATTCTTAACTTAAAACTAAATAATTACAGAAATTGTAAAAATTTAGAACTTGATTTATCGAGTAATAAAATTTTAATAATTGGTAAAAATGCACAGGGAAAAACAAATATTCTTGAAAGTGTTTATTTTTTGGCACACCTTAAATCACCTAGAACATCAAACATAAAAGAATTACTAAATTTTGACGCTGAAAAATTTGAGATAAGTGCAAATATTACAAAAGCTGATACAAATATTGATATGGATCTTTGTTTTGAGAATTCTAAAAAAGTTTTAAAGCTAAATTCACTTAAAACAACACCTAAAAATTTTAAATCCGCAATAAAAACAGTTCTATTTTCAACCGAAGATTTGTTACTTTTAAGAGGGACCCCTCAAGATAGAAGAACTTGGCTAGATAGAGCAATTTCACAAATTTATCCAGCTTACGACGAAAGACTTAGCAAGTATGAAAAAATAAGAATTCAAAAGAATAATTTATTAAAACAACCTGAAATCAACATGGATTTATTAGATGTATATAATCAACAATTAGTTATTACAGGTTCTAATATTATTTTATTAAGACAAAAATTTCTAAAAGAATTAAAAACCCATGCAATTATTAAACATCAAAACATTGCAGAATTTGAAAACTTTGATTTAAAATATAGTGTTGAATTTTCTAATATTGAAGACATTGCAAACTATTTAGAAAACCAATTAATAGAACGCAAAGCAGAAGAAATTGCAAGAAAACAATCTTGCGTTGGACCACATAGAGATGATGTTTTATTTTTTATCAATAATAATGACGCAACAAAATTTGCATCCCAAGGGCAGCAAAGAACAATTGTTCTATCTCTTAAGCTAGCTGAAATAAATTTAATAAAAGAAAAACTTGGAGAATCTCCTATTTTATTACTAGATGATGTCCTTGCTGAATTAGATGACATCAGACAGAATTATTTATTAAAAACAATCGAACAAGATACCCAAACTATAATAACATCTGTTGATACTCTGTTATTTGATGATAACTTCTTAAAAGATGTTAAAATTTATAAAATTAAAGATGGAATGATAATATAACACAATATATTTTTACTCATGCTCAAATATACAAATTTATGTAAATTTTTTAGAATACGTTTTTTGTTTATGATATACTTATTTATTATATAGTATGGGGATTGGAGTTGTTGAACTCATTTAATATAAACAAAAGAATACTGGGAGTGATCTTACTGATTTTAGTACAAATTTGTACATCAGTTTGTTATGCTTCTGAGAAAATCAATCAAGATATTGAAACTCCTGTTACTCAACAAATCATTGAAGATCAACAATCTAATCTTCCTATTAAATATATTAGTGATATACAAGTTGTTGGTGCGAATACTGTAACTTCTAGTTATATTTTGTCGAAATTTAATCTACATAATGGCGACATTTACAACCCTAATACAGTTCAAGAAGGCCTTAAATCCCTATACCAATTAGGTTTCTTCACTGATCGAATGAAAGCTGTTCCTATTGAAAACAAAGACGGATCAATTACCCTTAAGCTTGTAGTAGAAGAAAATTTACCAATTACAAATGTAACTATTGAAGGAAATACAGTTGTTTCAACTGATGAATTGATGCAGTATGTTCTCCCATTAATTGGACAACCTCAAAATATTGGTAAAATTAATGAGGCTATCGAAAACATTAACGATTGCTATAACTCTAAAGGATATATCCTTGCAAGAGTTAATGCTGTATCAGATGACCCAGATGGAACTATTAACATTGAAATAGTTGAAGGTACAATTAACAAAATCATGATTTCTGGAAACGAAAAAACTAAAGACTATGTAATTACCAGAAATATTATGACAGAGCCAGGAACTGTTTATAATGATAATGTTCTAAAAAAAGATTTAGTAAGATTATATTCAACACAAGCATTTAAAAATGTTGATAGAAATATTGAAGCTTGTGAAGATGATCCAACTAAATTTGATATTACAATTAATGTAGAAGAACAAAGAACAGCAACAGTATCATTAGGTGGAGGTCTTGATTCTCACACTGGTGCATTTGGTTCTGTTGGGATTGCAGAAAACAACTTTAGAGGTGTAAACCAAAGACTTGCAATTAATGGTTTAGTAGGCTCAGGAATTATCATGAGCGACTCAACGATTAAAGATTACATGAATATGCAAGGTGAAATTAGTTTCTTCGAACCATATTTCTTGAACGCAGATAATTCTTTTATGAGTAAATTATTCTATAGAAGTTTAGGTAGTTATCAAGTTCCACTTGCTGTTGAAGAAAGATTTGGACTAGAAGCAACTATTGGACACAAAATAAAATCAAATGAACATTTATCATCTACATTATCATTTGGAATCGAAAAAATTAATGTTATGGAAGGTGATAGAAACAGAATTGAAGGAATGTATGCTGCAAAAGGTCTTGATATTGCCCAACGTGCAAAACAATTAGAAGGCGGCATATTCTTTAATATTAGTCCTGGACTAGTATATGATACAAGGGATTCAGCTCTTAACCCTAGAAATGGTGTTTTAGCAACTGCAAGATATGATGAAGCCTTTTGCTTAGATGGATTTAATAAAACTAACGGGAAATTATCAGGTATGGTAAAAAAATATATACCAATAGCGAAATTCTCTTCTTTATCATTTACAGCTAGAGCAGGAGGAAAAATACACGGTGATGACATGCCTGAAGTTATGGCATATAGATTAGGTGGACCATATACAATCAGAGGTTATAAAGTTAACGGTGTAGGTACTGGTAACGCATACGTTATGGGTTCTGTAGAACTTGCAACACCTGTATTATTTTTAGATAGATTAAAAGCAAACTTCTTCAAAAACTTACGTTTAACATTCTTTGTTGACGCAGGTAAAGTATTTAGCCCATATGTAACTGATGAATTATTTGATAGACCTATGCAAGCAATTACTGCTGGTGTTGGGTTAAAACTATATATTCCAGGTGTAGGCCCATTATCTGTGGATTATGGTATTCCAATCACAAACCCTGGAGAATACGGTTCAAGAGGTGGTTACTTCACTTTCGGTGTTGGAGACTTAATGTACTAATTAATAAATATAAGGAGAAAGTTATGAAAAGTTTAAAACTTCTAATTATCGGATTAGCAATTACATTATTTGCTGGTAATGCTGTTTTAGCAGAAGGACTTGGCTATATTGATTACCAAAGAGTTGTTGAATCTACTCCATTTGCTAGAGATACAATGAAATCATTAGATTCAAAAGCTTTAGAATTACAACAATATCTAGTAGATAAAGAAAAAGAATATAAATCAATTGATACTCCTATCCAAAAGAAAAACTTTCAAGACAAAGTAGCTAATGATTTTAAAGCAAAAGAAACTGCTTATTTAAAATTAAAAGCAAAAAGTGAAAATGAAATTTACGAAAAAATTAAAGCTGCAGCAACTGACATTATGGTACAACACAAATTAACTGCAGTTATTAGTGATAGAGCTGTATTTGTTGGCGGAATGGATATAACAAATCTTGTTATTGAAAAATTAAAAGGATCTAAATAATTTTGAATATAACTGAACTTATTGAAAATAAAAAACTTGGTAAAGAACATTCTAAAGAAGAAATTAATTATATAATTAATTCTTTAATGGATAATACTGTTGCAGATTATCAAATAAGTGCTTGGTTAATGGCTGTGTATTTTCAAGGATTGACAGTTGATGAAACCACTTACTTAACAGATGCACTTATTCAATCTGGAGATATTATTAATCTTCAAGACATAACTGCACAAGTAATAGACATCCATTCAATAGGTGGCGTTGGTGACAAACTAACAATAACATTAATACCACTTATGGTTGCCTCTGGAATCCCAATGATAAAATTATTGGGACCAGGAATAGGTTATACTGGAGGAACAATTGATAAATTAAAATCAATACCAGGTTTTAATACTGGACTTGCTATTCCAGACATACTTAATCAACTTAAAAATATTAAAGTTGCAATATCAACAAATATTCATAATATTGCACCTGCGAATAGAGCCTTACAACTAATCAAATATACAACTAGTATTATGGATTCTATTCCATTAATTACAGCTTCGGTTATGTCAAAAAAAATAGCAACAGGAGCTGGGAATATCATTATTGATGTTAAATATGGTTCCGGAACATCTCTTAAGACAACAGAAGATGCCGAAAAATTAGCAAATTTAATGATACAAGTTGGTAAAAATTTTAATAAAACAATTACTACTATTATTACTTCTATGGACGAACCATTAGGGAGAGCTATTGGAAATGCCGTTGAAGTAATAGAAGCAATTGAATTTTTAAAAGGAAATATTCAAACTGGAGACCTAGCGGAATTATCATATGAATTTGCGGCAAATGCTCTAGTTACACTAAAAAGATATGAAACAGTTGAACAAGCAAAAGAATATCTAAAATATCTAGTTTCATCCGGTAAAGCATTAGAAACATTTAAAGAAATCATTAAAAAACAAAAAGGAAATGCAAAAGTTCTTGAATCTTATGATACATTTGAACTTCCTCAATATAAATTTAAATGTACATCTAATATTTCTGGATTTGTTAATAGAATTGACGGATACAAAATTGCGTATGCTTGTAAATTACTAGGTGCAGTTAGAGATAAAAAGAATGATGATATTGATAAAAGCGTAGGTATATTCCTTAATAAAAAAACAGGAGAAAGAGTTGAAGAAGGCGAGACCTTATTCACTATTTATACAAATAAAAACGAAGATATTGAACTTATTAAAAAATATTGTTATGATGCTTTTACAATCTCTGATATCAGAGAGAATGATAAACAATTAGTATACAAAGTTATAAGAGGTAATGAGAATGTTTAACAGAAAAATGGAATACATAATAAAATCAGTACCAACAAATGACAAACAACTATTAGAAGACTTACTTAATGAAATGTCTGATGCAGGTTGGGATTTGTATACTATGCACGAAGTAGAAGATGAAGATGATTATCAATACAATTGTATTTTCATGAGAGATAAAGAAAATAATGATGAAGATGAGCCATTTGATAAAATAGTTAAAGTAAATAATTTTAAATCACAAATGGAAAAAATGTTAGCATCATCAAATTCAACCCCTTATGAAACTTGCAAAGAAATAACAACCAAAATTAGAGAACAAAAACAAAAAATCGCAAAAATTAAATCTAATTTAGAAAAAGAAGATCTTTCACAAAGAGGCTCTTTAAATTCTCAAATGTCAAAAGAAATCGAAAAATTAGAACAATTTAAACAAGATTTAACAAGAGAATTATCGCCAGGAATTATGTATTCAAGAATAGGAGAAGAAAAATTCACAGTAAATTTAAGTGAAGAACTAATTGAATTTGTAAGTCCAGATTCTGAAGATGATTTATTATCTGAAACAGTTAAATTAAGACAAAAACTTACAGATGAACTTGGATACGTTTTACCTAAAATGGTTTTTAAAGATGACGAAGACTTAGAACCATATGAATTTTCAATATGCGTTCATTCATTAAATGTTTATAAAACAACTGCAATTCCTGAACATAAAGCATTTTTTAAAGATGATTTAAATATCACCAGAAAACCTAAAGGAACAATCGTTTCAAAAGATATTATTACAGAAAAAGAAATTTGGTGGATTCCAAATGAAGAAAACGAAGATTTTTGGAGTGAAGGATTTACACCTATTGAATATATTACAAGAGCTATTGAATTCGTTGGAATCAAATATGTTTCTGAAATATTAGATTATAGTGATATTAATAGATACATAACTTTAGTTGAAAAAAGAAATTCTTTCTTAATCAACAATATAATCCCTGATTTCATAACAATCTCAGAACTTAAATATATTATTATTAATTTAATTAGAGAAAGAATCTCAATTAAAGACATTGACTATATTTTTGAAAAAATTAATGATTATTCAGATGAACCATCAAAAGATGGTTTACTTGACAAAATAAGATTATCTTTAGCTAAACATATATCTAAAGATATAGCATCAAGAGGAGATGAAATTAAAGCAATAGAATTTTCTGCTAAAACATTAGATACAATGTTTAAATTAACAGATTCTTCAGATGAAGCTGTTATTAAAGTTGATGGCAATGTAGCTGGCAAATTAGCTAAAAAACTAAAGAAAATTGCAGAAATAAATGAAATTGATGACATATTATTAATTGTTCCTATGGAAATTAGACATATGACATTCTCAATTTTCTCAGAATTTTTGAACAATATTACAGTAGTTGCTCATGAAGAATTAAACTGTAATTGTCCTATCAATGTTATTGATGTAATATAAAAAGCTATTTTATTATTTGATGTTTTGGAGAAATTTCTACAAAATCATAGAATAATTCAAAAACTTTTTTTAAGCCTGCGCCTGTTAAAGATTTGTTTTCTTTTACAAATTGCTCTAATTTAGGGCTATACTCTTGTGTAAAAATAAAAGTATCTCCATCTTTACATAAAGAATCAAGTGCATGTTTTGGTTTCTCTTGTTTGCCGCATAGCATACTAAAATCTACACCTTCTTTATCTAAAACATTAGCTATATCATTAAATAAATTAAAACTACCCTTATCTTGAGATTTTCCTCCAATAATAAAGGCTGTTACATCACCCTTTTCAGCTTTTTCTTTTTTTACTAAGTCAGTAATTTTATCCATTAAATTATGAGTTCTATATTCTGGTGCTAAATGAACCATTGTATCATTTATATCTAATATAGAACAGGTATTAGCATATTGAGAATACATTGGTTTACTAGATGTAACCTTATTATGAAAACAATATTTTGGGAAAGGACAAACTTCTTGAGCTTGCAACTTTTTAATAGTATTTTCAAATTCTTTTGGGGGTTGATACTTAATCTTTGCTACACCATTAAAATTTACTGACATACACACCACCTTTTACAATATAAAGCATTGTGAAAAAATAAATTGCCATTTTTTAAATTTTTGTAAATAAAAAGGGAATCTAAACAAGTTAGATTCCCTTTTATATTATATTCTATGAATAATTACTTATTACCTTGAATTCTCATTGAATAGAATGAACGAATTACAAATACAATAGCAATTAATAAGAATACAACACCTGCAATCTTAGCACAATCTCTAAAGCTTGGATTGATTGCAATTTCCATTGCTAATAAACCAAATAATGTTGTAAATTTAATTATTGGGTTCATAGCAAC
>CALUUV010000038.1 GCA_944324055.1 Candidatus Gastranaerophilales bacterium
CACAATCGAGATGACCATTCAAAGAATTTTTCTTTTCTTTTTGATGATACCAAAAAAGAATGGCATTTATCTCCTGCATACGATTTGACTTACAGTTTTTCATTTAATGGAGAACACGCGACAACAATTAATGGTGAAGGCAAAAATCCAACTTTAAATGATATATTAGCGGTTGCAAAAAATATAGGACTCAAGGAAAAACTAGCAAAAGATATTACATTAGATATTCAAGAAAAATGTTCAAAATTACTTGGTTAATCTTACAATAAGTGTCTATTTGAGGCTGTTTTTTAGTATAGAGATGTATAGGGCTTTTGTAGATTCATTTACTCAATTATTGCAATCTTTTGTACTTCAAATATGAAATACAAAAGTCATTATAGGCTAAAATTGCCAAGTTATCTAAAGTTCCGACCAGTGCAAATAAGTTTTTTTATTAATTAGCTATGAATTAAGTTCTAAATCTCTTAGTTTGCAATAGGCTTTTTCTATTTTAAAATTATTTATCCAGGCAGATTTATTTAGGTATATTTGTAGTTCGTTTTTTAAATTATACATTAGATTAATATTATTCAGATAGTATTTATTAATATAATTTTTAAAATTAAGATTTGGTGCTTTAGTTTTAAATTTTTTTGAAAACATTTTATCTGAGATTAAATTTAAAAATATCAAGATAGAAAATCTAGTATAATCAAAAATATTACTTGCTAAATTATCATCCTTGTTATAAGTGGGGTCTTGCCCATGTACATATGAACAACGACTCTCATAAGCTTTATTAATATTTTTAGATATTTGTTTTTTATTTAATCCTAAGATCAGCGATAATAAGTAAGAGCATCTGTCCCGTAATTGTTTAGTTATCTTTTCTGTATTTGTATTAAAAAGAGCTTCTAAAGCTAGACAGCAATAAGTAATTTGATGTGTTGGATGTGTTTTATTAATAGCTTGTGTGTAAAAATCAATTGCAATTTTTAAAAACAGAATTTCTTTATTTTCTATGTTATCTATATAGTATTGTACTAATTTTATAACATTTGGTAAATTTTTTATTAGGACATCGCTAAGACAAGTTGGTATACCGCCATCATATTGTCTATTAGGATTTTCAATTTCTGAAATTCCATCAGCATATCTATTTAGGAAGCTGTACGTCTTAGTGATAATTGCACAATTTTTTAGTGCTAAATTTATCACAATAGGCAATAATTGAGGTTTACAATATACATTGCCTAAATCCTTAATTTTAAATCTATATTCAAAAATACAATTTTCTTCAGTATGACTAAACTTAGTGTTATTTCGTTCTTTTTCGTTTAATAATAATTTTCTAATAGTTATATTGTGATCTATTTTATATTTGAATTTATTTAACTTTATTCCTCTTAAAAAATATTGATGAGTTTGGATTGTATTAATAGTTTTTTCTTCAAAATAAAACAAATTTTCAATTATTTTATTTATGGCTTTTTTATAAAAGAGGAGTTCTTTATTTAAAATTTCTTCCTTAGTAAATTCAAAATTAAAATTTCTTTGTATTTGTTTCAGTCTATCTTTATACTCATCTTCGTTACAATAATCAAATTTAAATAACTCTTCACTCATTGTATAATTTTCTACTAATATATTATATTTATAAGAGTAATAAAATATTGTATTAAAGATAAGCTGAAAAAATTCATTTAATAAATTTTTCATTTCCTGCAAAGAGGCTATATAAACTTTATCGGCTGGAATTGGGTTATTGTCTCCATCCATCCATAAATATTTTATAATATTCGCACCTTCTAAGATTATTGGCGGAACTAAAGGATTATTGATATATTTATCATAATATTTTCTATAAAATTCTTTATAAAAATAAATTTTGGTTTCTTTAAAAATACATTGTTCAATATCTTGAAATAAATTATCCATATTTTTGTAAAGAGCAAATTGCAAAATATCATTTTTTTTAAGAATTGATTTTTTATAATATAAAATATCTTTAGCAAGATCATTTGCCAAATACTTTAAATTTCTTTTAATTTCTTTTATCTTTTTTTCTGTCATATAAAGGTGAATATACCATAAAAACAAATAAAGGAATTTAAAATTATTTTTTTTAGGATTAAGAATTTTGCTATTATCGCATAGTAAATATAAATAGTTTAAAATTTAATCTCATCTTTTTGTGTATTTAATCTTTAAACATAAGTTTATTTACAGCGGCAACGGAGTCCTTACTGTGGCCCACCATTTAAGATAAGAGACCTTCGAGGTCTCTTTTTTATGCAAATTATTTTTATTATACCCTCTCATATATTGACCATTGATAATAATTATGATAATATGAATATATTAATATTTGAATATAGTTTAGTGAGGTTTACATGAAAGTAGTTATTATTGGTGGTGGTGCTTGCGGAGCAAGTTGTGCGACAAGGTTAAGAAGACTAGATGAATCTTGTGAAATTACAATTTTAGAACGTACTAATGAAGTCTCTATTGCAAATTGTGGATTACCTTACTATTGTTCTGATGTTATATCTGAAAGAGAAAAAATACTTGTTTCAAATCCTGAACGTTTTAAAAATATGTTTAATATAGATGTTCGATTGAATTGTGAAGTTATTGAAATAAATCGTGCAGAAAAGTATGTGTTAACCAAATCTGAAGAAAAATTTTATTATGATAAATTAGTTTTAGCTCAGGGGGCTAATCCTATCAAACCGCCAATTGATGGTATAAATAATCAAAATATTTTTACTGTAAGAACATTAAATGATGCAGATAAAATAAAAAATTATGTATCTAATAACAATGTGAAAACAGCAGTTGTTGTAGGTGGTGGTTTTATTGGTGTTGAGATGGCTGAGAATCTCGCTCATATGGGGATTGAAACTAAACTTGTAGAGCTTGCAGATCAAATATTGGCGCCTGTTGATTATGAAATTGCTAGTTTTGCTCAAAATGAAATGAGGACGAATGGTGTTGAGTTAATTTTATCAGATGGAGTAAGTCGTTTTTCTGATAATGAGATAGAGTTATCATCAGGTAAGAAGATTTCTTGTGATATTGTAATTTTATCAATCGGTGTTAAGCCAGAAATAGCTCTTGCTCAACAAGCTGGTTTAGATGTTTGTCGTGGTATTAAAGTTAGTGATTTGATGCAGACATCTGATGAAAATATTTATGCTGGTGGTGATAGTGTTGAGATTAAAAGTTTTGTGACAAATCAAGATGTTTTAATTCCATTAGCTGGCCCTGCTAATAGACAAGGTCGTATCATTGCGGATAATATATTTGGAATTAATTCGACTTATAAAAAGACACAAGCCACATCTGTTTTAAAAGTTTTTGATTATACTGTTGCTGCAGTTGGTTACAATGAAAAACTTTTAAAAATGAGTAATATCCCTTATTGGAAGGCTTTAGCTTTTGGTAATTCACATGCCGGTTATTATCCTGATGCAACATCTACTTTATTTAAGTTACTTTTTGATGAGTCAGGGAAAATTTTAGGTGCTCAAGCTGTTGGTCAAGAAGGGGTTGAAAAAAGGATTGATGTTATATCTGCAATTATGAGAAATGGTGGAGGTATTCAAGAACTCTTGGATAGCGAATTATGTTATGCGCCTCCATATTCTTCTGCAAAAGATCCTGTTAATATTTTAGGAATGTGTGCAGATAATATTTTAAGAGGATTTGTTAAACCTGCATATTATGAAGATATTGAAGGTGCTTATATTGTAGATGTAAGGATTCCGGAAAGTTACAATACAAAAACTATCCAAGGTGCAATTAATATCCCATTAGCTCAATTAAGGGGTAGAATGGAAGAAATTCCAAGAGATAGAAAAGTTCTTTTGGTTTGTGATTCTGGATATACAAGTTATTTAGCTTCTAGAATTTTAATCCAAAATGGATTTAATAATGTTTATTCATTAATGGGGGGTATGAAACTTTATAAAGAAATTCAAAAGGATAAAGAAAATAAGCTTGTTAAAAAGGTGTCTGTTATGGCAAATATACAAAATAGCAGTGATATTTTAAAAGTTGATGCTTGTGGACTTTCTTGTCCTGGACCTATTATGAAATTGGCTGAAAATATTGCAAATATTAGTGATGGTGAAATATTAGAAATATCATCTACTGATAAAGGTTTTTATGCTGATGTTGAGGCGTGGTGTGATTCAACAAATAATACTTTATTATCGCTTGATAATTATAATAAAAAGATAATTGCAACTATTCAAAAAGGAAAAGTTGATATTACAAGTTCAAAAACTCAAAAAAATAATGGTCAAACAATTGTAGTTTTTTCAAATGATTTAGATAAAGCATTAGCAGCTTTTATTATTGCTAATGGTGCTAAAGCAAGCGGACATGATGTTACATTATTTTTCACTTTTTGGGGGTTAAATATTTTAAGAAGAGATAACATAAATGTAAAAAAATCTTTTATTGATAGAATGTTTGGTTTAATGATGCCCAAAGGTGCAGATAAATTAACTCTATCTAAAATGAATATGGGGGGAATTGGTTCAATATTAATGAAATGGGTTATGAAACAGAAAAATGTATCTACTTTAAAAGAGTTAATTGAACAAGCCCAATCACAAGGTATTAAATTTATCGCTTGCCAGATGAGTATGGATGTTATGGGTATAAAGAAAGAAGAATTAATTGATGGCGTAGAAATAGCTGGTGTTGCTAAATATATTGCAGAATCAAGTAATTCTAATTCTAACCTATTTATTTAAAAAAAACTGAAAACGAGAAAATTATAAAGTTGATTACAATTTTTTGATGTTTTCATTTGACATAATAATTTTATTATTTATTATTTGTTAATGTTTAATGTGATTATTTCTAGGGATATGATATGTATATAAATTCTCAATTGACATTTTGTGGTAAAAATAAAGCTCAAGAAAAAATAATAACAAAAAATATATCTAAATCTAGTTCAAAAATTATATCTCAAAAGGAGTATGCAAAGCTTTTAGAATATAAAAAGCTTTATGAAAAAATGGAACAGGAATATAAAAATGATAATTACAAAGAAATAATGGCACAGCGAGCTAAATATCTACTATCTATTGAAAAAAATATTAGTGATGCAAGCAAAAAGTTTAAAGATGAACCTTTTGATGTTTAGTTTTCGTGTTTTTTTTCTCTAAATTTTATTTGGTAGTTATTATAACTTTATTCTTGTGTAGAGATACCTTTTTTTCTTAATATTGTTGCAAGTTGCATATATAGTTCTCTATTTTTTGCAGATGTATCAATGTCACTTGCTTCTTTAATGTATGCAAATGCATTTTCATATTGACCTATTGCTTGATAAATTTCTGCCATTTTTACATATAAAGAAGCATTATTTACATCTAGTGTAATTGCTTTTTTTAAGCTTTCAATTGCAAAATTTATATCATTTTTTTCTAATAATGCAAGAGCATTATAATAATAACCTTCGTAATGATTTAAATCTAATTCAATTAACTCTTGAGCAATATCAAATAATGCTTCAAAATCTTTAGTGTTATTATAATATTCAGCTAAAAGGACTTTTGCATCATAATAATTAGGGAAAATTTGATTTAAATCTTCAATTAATGGTTTTACTTCTTCTAATAAACCCATTTTTATCATCAAATTGTACATAAAAGATTTATAATCAAATGATTTTGGATTGATATCTACTGCTTTTTTAATCATTTCTAATGATAATTTATTGAGCTCTAGTCCTGAGTATATTTGTGATAATGCATAAATAATTGTTTCATTTTCAGGATTATCTTTTAGTAATTTTTCTAGTTCTGATTTTGCAGTAGCTAAGTCTCCCATTTGGTATTTGATTAGCATTTTTAATACTTTACATTCAAGTAAATCACTATTTAAATGTGTTAGTGCATTATTAAAATCACCTTCTCTATATAAAGCATAAGCTAAAGAATATTTGTAATTTGCATTTGTTGAATCAAGGCAAATTGCATTAATGAAGTGTTTTTTTGCTTCATCAAGCCAGCCTTTCAAGAAATAAGCTTGTCCGAGGTTAAAATTATATTCAGGGTTTTGTGGAGACAGTTTAATAGCTTCTTTAAAAGAATCTATTGCGCTATCAAGTTGTAATTCATCTAATTTTGATAGTCCTATATAATTTAATGTTTTATCGTCTGATGTGTTATTATTTCCCAATTTTTTTAATACCTCTTTTGCTTTCTCTGTTTGGTTTGTTTCAAAATATATTTTACACAATAAATCTAAACCATTGCTATTTTGTTTATTATCTTCGATATTAGTTAGAATTTCAATTGCTTCATCGTATTTTTCTAATTTATAGTATGAATATGCAATTTCATTTGCAACAATAGAACTATTGATAAAGTCAGAAAATCCAGTAGCTTCATTGAATTTGTTTTGTAAGTTTAACAGTTTAATGAATTCATATAAATCTTCTTGGGTTTGTGTAAGTACATATACTTTATTGGCATATTTTGAAGCTTCTGTATACTTTTTTTGAGCAATATAAATTTTTCTTGCGTTACATAGTGAATTTATATGTGTGTTATCAATATCTAGAGCTTTATTTGTATAGTGAATGGCTCTATCATAGTTTTTTAGTAGGTAATATAAGTTACCTAATTCTGATAGAATTTCAATATTATCATTTTCTTTTGCAAGTAATTTATAAAATAGTTCAATTGCTTGTTTATAGTATCCTTTTCTTTCTAATTCAAAGGCTTCAATCATTAGTTGTTTCATTTTCTGATGTCTCTTTTTTATTGCCTAATATATGTTTCTTTTTAATTGGAACTTCTTTTTTTGAATTAACTATAATTAAAACTTCATCTTTACTTGCCATTTTAAGATTATTTCTTGCGATTGATTCTAAAGTTGCAACAGAAGAAAAATTCTTAATATCTTTTTTTAATTCAAGGTTTCTATTTTCTGCTTCTTCTGCAGTTTTAGCTATTGTTGCAATCTTTTGTTTGTATGCAATTATTTTTGAAATATTCAAAATTGCGCTAAATGAAATTTGAGCAAGACAAAGCAATAAAATTATTGTCAAAAAAGAGTAATAAAATTGTGTATGATGTTTTCTTTTTTGATTTTTCTTTTTTGTAATTGCTGCTAATTTTTTATTTCTGTTTTTTTCTTTCTTCATAATACTAAATTAATTATATATGTATTTTTATTGAATTACAACTTAAATTTAGTTGAAAATTCTATTGATGAATTGTTCACCCCATTTTCGTAAAATGACTGCGATAAACCTAATTCAAATCTTAAGCTATCAATGTGCTTTTTTAATTGAGGGGTATATATAAGTGAAATTTGATTCTTTTTTACAGGTACTCCCATATAGGTTTTAACTGTGTCTCTTAGAGCTAATGATTTTGTAATTTTGAGTTCTGGAGAAATTCCAAGCATGCTTTGATATGCACCATTAATAGATTGCGAATCTGTACTATATGTTCCTGTTATAGCATATTTTTTACCATCATATCTTGTAAACCATGATGTTGAATATGTCATTTGAGCATTATCTAAAGAAGCTCCATAATATGTTCCATATGAAAAATTCCCTGCTTGTTCTTGAACAACATTAAAAATTGGAGCAATATAATATTCTTGTCCTGTTAATTTTGATGAAGTCGCTAGTGCACTTCTTTTTCTAATTCTAGAGTCTGCTAGGCCAGGAGTATAAACAGGTAAAATTGTATTGTTAGGTTTAATGTTTAATGTTGGTCTTTCAATAGATTTATCAAGTGAAATTTCTTGAAATTCGTCAACCTGAACACTTCCTTCTAAAGGTTTATGTGTATTAGATTCTGGTTGTTGGATTATTTCAGGGTTGTTTATAATAGATGGCTCTTTGTCAATTGTTGTATCAAGACAAAAGGCTTGTTGACCTAAAAATAAAATAAAAACTAAAACAAACAACTTCTTCATATGTTTATTTTAGTCCACGAACAGTATTTTTTCAATAAATAATAAAATAAAAAAGGCGACACCCAGATTCGAACTGGGGATAAAAGCTTTGCAGGCTCCTGCCTTACCACTTGGCCATGTCGCCATTTGATTATCATCTTAAAAAAGATATGATTAAATGTCAAGTAGAGAACTTGGGTTATATGTTTACTCTTTACAAATTTATTAGTCTAAGTTATCATTATCGTATGATTAGAAATTTACGACGATTAGCATATAAATTGTAAGGCTTGTTTTTATTAAAAAACATCTTATTTTGTGCTAATAAAAACAAGACCTTTAAGGGTCTTATTTTTTTGTAAAATTTTATTAAATTTAAAGTGTAAAATAGTCAATTTTTATTTTTTAAGGACTTAATAAAAAAGGAAGGTTAATTATGAATAAAATTTTGAATATCCGACGAAGAATTACTATAAAGGCGAATGCTCCAATCGTCGAATTAATGAATTTAATTTGGGGCTTGTAATACACAGGCTAATATAGTAAGGAAAAGGAAATGATTTCACCAGCAAAAATATATTCAGTTTTAGGGAACCCAAAATCCCTTGTCCCATTAGGGGTTAAAGATAGTGCTAATTGTTTAGGTTTAACAACAGCATCATATATTACCGGTAAAAAAGAAGAAGCTCAAGATAGATTTATTGATGAAGCAGGAACAGAGGTTATTTGGTTAGGTGCAATACCTGCTTTTAAAAAAGTTATAGATAAAACTCTTTTCAAGGTAGCAAAATATGATCCAAAATATGATATAAGAAATTTGGAAAATAAAGCTATTTATGAAAAAACAAAGAAGTATGCTCCAACTGATAAGATTAGGAACGATATTGAAAAAATTGGTATGAATCCTAAGAATTTCAGAGCTTTAAACTTTGTTAAGGTTGCTGCAGCTACTGTTTTAGCTTTAGCATCTTATGATATTTTGACAAATGAAAAACAAAAATATACAGATAGAAAAGTTGAAAAAAGAATAAGAGAGCAAATGAAACAGTCTGAAAATAATAGTAAAATGATTGTTTCAAAAAATATAAATAAGACAGCTTTTTCTGCAGTTAAAAAACATAATAACCTTTCATTTAAAGGAGGATTGAGCGATTTTGTATTAGATCCTGTTAAGAATATGTATGTTCTTGATGGTGGTATTACTGGGCAAAGGCTCTTAAAATCTAGAGATCCACAAGAATTTATGGGTTATGCAATCAAAGAAGGTGGCTTCTTATTATTCATGTATTATGCTGGACAAAAAATACAAGATTTCATGATTAACAGAGCTGACAAAAAGCATAATAAATCAATAGCTTTAGATTCTAGAGTTCTAGAAGATGATAAATTCAAGGATTTATTCAAGTCTGGTGAAATAGAACATAGTTTGAATAAGTTCCCTGAATATGAAATCCCAGAAAACAAACCTGTTGGCTTTGTTCAAAAAATTAAAAATTTCTTTAATCCTCCAAAACCAACTCCAGAAATGCTAGCAAAGGATGCGGATTTGTATGAATTTATTCATAATAATCCTGATAATGCTGTTGTTAAAGTAGCAAAGAAATCTGATATTATTGAAAACTATAAAGTTAGAGATAAAGGGTTCTTAGGTTTCTTTAAAAAGAAAATTGATACAGGAAAAATTGATACAAGAAAGTATATTGATATGAACACAATGAGAGAAACTCATGCAAATATCAAAAAACTTTATGGCCAATTTAAAGCTTCTGGTCAAGATGTTGATACGTTCTTCAATCAAGTTAGAAAATTAAAAAGAAATTCTATTAAGATGAATATAGGTTCAACAATTGGTGCATTAGGAGTGTTGTTGCCTGGTATAATGCTTGCAAAAAGAATACTATCTAATGATACTGAATTTGCGACAACGAAGAGAATTAGAGAAAAATTAGAAAACGAAAGAAAACAAAAACAAGTTCAAGCATAAAGAATTTGTAAAGAAAGTATGTTTGTTTTTATATTTATAGTATACTATTAAAAAAGGATTTTTATGAATTACATAAATTATAAAAAGAATGAATTAAATAGGATAAAGGTTTCTGATATAAATCTTCCTTATCCTGATTTAAAAAATATAAATAAAGCTCAAGCAATTGCAGATTGGCTAATAAAGTGGTTAGATGGTAATAATTTTGAAGATTGTTTATTACCTACAAAGGCTGAATTTGCATATGCTTTAGGTGTTAGTTTAGGTACAATTCAAAATGTTTACAAAATTTTAGAGGATAAAGGATATATCTTTTTAAAGCAGCGTATAGGTGCTATAATAAAAAATTCTAATGAAACAAAGAAATTAAGAAAACAAACATCAAAAGCTGATATTGCTTTAGAAATTATAAAAAAATATATATCATCATCTGATATTAATGTCGGAGATAAATTTATATCATCTAGAAAATTAGCTATTAAAACAGGATTGTCATTAAATTCTGTTAGACTTTCTATAAATAAACTTATTAATGATAATGTTTTAGAAATTTTGGGAGATTGTGTTGTGTTAAAAACAAAAGATTTTGTAGTACAGGATTCGATATATTCAGAATCATTGGTTAATAAAATAACTCAAGATTTAAAAAAATATGTAGCAGAAAATTTTAAAGTTGGTGAAAAATTACCTTCACATACAAAATTAGCTGAAAAATTTAAGGTAAGTGTAAAAACAATTCACAATTCTATAAAACAATTAGAAAAAGAAAATATGTTGTTATCCCGTCGTGGTACATATGGAACAATTGTTATTAATACTTCAATGAATTCTGCATTTGAACCAAGAAGAGAAATGTCAATATTTGCACCTGCACAAGATACCGCATTTTATCATTACGAAAAAACACAAAATAAAATTAAAAGAATAATATCAGAGAATTACGGAATCGGTTCAAAATTACCATCAATAAAAGAGTTTTCAACCCTTTTAGATTTAAGCCCAAATACAATTCGTAAAGCATTAAATAATCTTGCCTCAGAAGGTATTTTACGTTTTGCAAGAGGTCGTTATGGTGGAACATTCGTTATTGATATGCCAGATGTAGAAGAACAAACATTCCGTTGGTTAGCAGTAAACCCTCGTTATGCACAAAAAGCTAACTAAATAATATTAAAAGAACATTTGCATTGCATTTGGTAATGATGAATGATATTTAGAAATTGGTGGTTGGAACTTATTATTATAAGTTACATGGTCATTGTCTACAGAAATCCATTCTTGTCTCATAATTGCGTCCGCAAAACCTTCTGTGTTTGTAAGATCTTCATTTGAATTTCGCTTAAGCACAAAATAGTTTTTATCTCCTACATTATCGTTGTAAGCTAAACCAAGGTTTGCAAAGTCTGGGAGATGTTTGGATATTTCTTCTAATGAGTTTTGCTTATTATCTACGTTAAAGTGTTCAATATATTTATATACTGACATGTTTTTATCGTGATTATAGTAACATAAAGGAGCAGAGTTTCTGCTTCTGTTAGTTGTTAAATATGTATCAATTTTGGCTAATGTACCTAGAGCAAAAGGTTTATCAAGGCTTTTAAATTTTTCATCACTCATTTTTAATACATATTTCTTTTTTTCTGGTGTAAATACACCGAAAACATTTTTCTCTGATTTTCCTTCTGTAAAAAATTTAAATTCATATTCTCTATTATCTAATTTTAGATTCTCGATTTTTTTATTTTGTTTCAACCCTATTTCCATTTTATCTTTCAAATAATCTGCAATTAAAAATAAGTGATTATCAGGGAATTCTTTTGGAATATTTCCTATTTCAAGGCTATCATTACCTTTCAATTGTCGATGCTTTTCTAATAGAACATCACCTTTCCAATCAGGTCTAACTCTTAGTAATTCAGATATTGTATGTGCATTATTATATTTTGAATCAATATACTTGTTATAGGCTTTATTATATGGGCTATCATATAAAAATGGCATTGTAATTTTTGAATTAGCCCCTACTTTTTCTGTAAGTTCTGTTGTAAGTTGATTAATGTTTCTTGGTTGTTTAACAAGACTATCAATAAATTGGTAGCTTCTATCATCAGTATTAAGGATTGCTGTTAAAAAGCTATCCATATCTTTTTGATCAGCTTCAATTTTAAGAAATGAATTTATAGCAGGCGTATGGTCATGATTTATGTACCAATTATATTCCTCATATAAATCATTAATATTTCTTGAACCAAAATGGATATTAGAGATGTTATGAGCATATACAGGTTTTGAGGAATGTTTAATAATGCAAGTATTAGTATTGTTGGTATTAATACTGTTATTAACATTTCCTTTTTTGTATGTATTAAAGTTAGTAATATTGTTCTGAAGATTTATTTTCATATCTGTACCCATATACTTAAATGGTGCTAAAAAAAATATTTAATTACTTATGCTGTAAAATTTACATTTGTTTACTTATGATTATGTTTAAGGTATCCTAATCAAAACAAGGAGAATTCAATGACAGATTGTATTTTTTGTAAGATTATAAATGGTGATTTTGGTACAAAATTTGTTTATGAAGATGATGATGCGGTTGTATTCAATGATATCAATCCTAAAGCTAATATTCATTTATTAGTTGTTCCAAGATTGCATGTAGAAAGTTTAAACGAACTTGATGATGTTGAATTGTTAGGTCGTTTAATGAATATTGTTAGAAAAGTTACAAAACAAGAAGGAATTTCATCTTACCGAACTGTAATCAATACTGGTAAAGAGGCAGGGCAAGAAGTTTTCCATTTACATATACACATTTTATCAGGAGATATTAAATTATGACAGAATTTTATCAAGAAATTACACCAGCTGGATTTGGAATAGCTATTAAGAAAAAAAATGTATTATTTTCAGATAAGTCTGAGTTTCAAAAAGTAGAAGTAATTGAATCAGATAGTGCATTAGGTAGATTTTTAACACTTGATGATTTAATGATGTGTACTGAAGGTGATGAATATCATTACCACGAGATGATTGCTCATATTCCAATGATGCACCATAAAGCTCCAAAATCTGTATTGGTAATAGGTGGTGGTGATGGTGGAACTGTAAGAGAAGTTCTAAAACATAATACAGTTGAAAAAGTTGTGTTATGCGAAATTGATGGAATGGTAATTGATGCTTGTAAAAAATATTTACCATCAATGGCTTGTGAATTAGACAATCCTAAAGTTGAAATAAAAGTAGAAGATGCTATTGAATTTATCAAAGATAAGGTTGATGAATATGACATAGTTCTTATCGATTCAACTGATCCAATGGGACCTGGAGAAGGCTTATTTACAGAAGAATTTTATAATAATGTTAAAAAATCTATGAAAAAAGGTGGTATATTAGCTGCTCAATCTGAGTCACCTGTTGTTAATAAAGAAGAAATTAGTAAAATGTATAAATTGTTGAAGAAAGTATTTCCAATTTGTTCAACATATACTTCAAATATTCCAACATACCCAGGTGGATATTGGGCTTGGGCTTTCTGCTCTGAAGAAGTAGAACCTTTATCTTATTATGCAGAAGATAGAGAACAAGCAATTACAGAATCTTGTAAAATTTATAATAGAGATTATCATAATGCAAGATTTGCATTACCAAATTATTTAAAAAATCTTACAAAGTAATACGTTTTTGCTTAAAAATAATAATTTGTAGTATAATAAAAGCCATAAGATAATTGAGAGTTGAATATGAAAAAACATATTGTATTACTATCACTTATGGCTTTTTTAGTACTTCCAGTATTTGCCGATGATTTAGTGGAAGACTACTTTGATATGGCTAAAAATTATTATCGATCAGGGGATTATTCAGAAGCTTTAGAGTATTCTAATACAATATTAAAATCCAGCCCAACTCATTTTGGAGCCAATTATCTTAGAATTATTTTAACTCAACCTTCAGGAAATATTTCTGATTTAAATGTTCAAAAGAAAATTAATATAAGACCAGTAAAAGTTGCGAGTGGTATTAAAAAATCTGATGAATATAATTTCAAAGGTGAATCTTTATATGATTGTAAGGATTTTAACAATGCTAAAGTTGCATTTCAAACAGCAATTAAATTTAATTTACGTAACGCATATGCTTATAATAATTTAGGGCTAACATATTGGAAATTAGGGGAATATAGAAAAGCGGAATCAGCTTTTAAGAAGGCTAATAGAATAGATACTTCATTTACAAGTCCTCTAGATAATGCGGCTCAAATGCTAATAGAAAACAAAGATTATAAACTTGCTCAAAAATATTTAAACCAAGCTATTTTACATAATAAAAATGATTATTGTGCTTATTATTTACTAGGAGTATTAACAAAAGAGCAAGGTAAATATCAACAATCTTTAAAGTGTTTTAATCAGGTAACACTATTAGCTCCTAAATTTTCTCTTGCTTATTTGCAGTTGGCAGATGTGTATTATTTCTCAAAGGACTATGCTTGGTCAAATTCTATGGTTGAAAAGTATTTAGAATCTAATCCTAAAGATGATTATGCATACTTTATGTTGTATAGAAATTATTTTGCAATGAAGGATTATCATGTTGCAAAAAATTATATAGTTAAAGCTGCAGCTTTAAATAATTGTTTAGATTATAGAATTTATCTTGCTGAAATAGAAAAATATTTAGATAACCCAACAGGAACAATTGCAGTTTTAAAATCTGTTAAAGACCCTAGTCCAGAAGTTTTAAATGAATTAGGTCATAGTTATTTGTTATTAAAAGATAGTACATCTGCAATTGATGCATATATGTCTGCGTATAAAAAAACAAATAGACCATTATATTTATATAATGTTGCATTAGTATACAAGAATATTGGTGATGTTACTAATTATAAAAAAACTATAAAGAGTGTAGAATCAATTATTCCAACAACTTATCATGATTATATTGATTTAAGTCTTGTTTACTTAGGTACAAATGAATGTTCAAAAGCTTTAAATATAATTAATTGCGGTATTAGAAAATACCCTAATAATATTGAATTGTACCAAGCAAAAATCAATGTTTATTCTAAACTATCTGATAATAATGGAATATTAAGAACAAAGAAAGATATTGACAGGATATTAAATAAATGAAAAAACGTTATAGAAAAAAAGAAACCTTCTTCCAAAGATTAATAAATTGGTCTTTTACATTATTACTGGCATGTGGAATTTGGTTTTATTTTTTAGATGCGAATGCGTCAAATTTAAAATTTGCCCAAGTTAGCGATGCTCATTATTCTTCAATAGAAGAGGATACAACTTATAAAGTATTAAGCTCAACTCCGCAAATTTTAGATGATGTAATAATGCAAATAAATGAAGTCCCTTGTTTGGACTTTGTAATGTTTACTGGAGATTTGGTTAATAAACCTAAAAAGAGTCAATTATTAGAGTTTATATCAAGAGCAAATTGCTTGAAAGCTCCTTGGTATGGTCTTTTAGGAAATCATGATGTTCAAGAGGCTTTTATGTCAAAGGCTGAGTTTTTTGATATCTTGTGCGGTCATAATCCTAATTTCTCTCATAAAGGTCCATACTATTCTTTTGTTCCTAAAAAGGGGTATAAAGTTATATGTTTAGATACCATTATATTGGATAGAGTTACAACTAATGGTGAAATTTCACAAGAGCAACTTGAGTGGTTAGATTGCGAATTAAAAAAATCTAAAAATGATGTAGTAATAATCTGTATGCATGTTCCAATTATAGAACCATATGTAAGTGAAGGTCACAGACTTTTAAATAGATATGATGTAATGGATGTTTTACACAAATATAAAAATCCTATAATTGTATGTTCTGGGCATTATCATGGAACAAAATTAATACAGGAAGATAATATTTTATATATAGATACTCCATCGTTAGCTACTTATCCTTGCTCATATAGGTTGATAAGTATAACAAACCATCCAAGAAAAGTAATAGTAGATGTTTATACAAAACAAACCCGTTTAAAAGATGTATTAAATACAGCTAAAATAAAAGTAATGGGAGCATCTTTCTTAGCCGGATCAGAAGAAGATAAGGATAACACTTTTGAAATAAGAAAGTAGGTTTATATGTCAAAAATATTAATTATTGCAGGTGATTTTGTTGAAGATTATGAACTAATGGTTCCATATCAAGCATTAGCTATGTTAGGTCATGATGTTCACGTTGTTTGTCCTCAAAAACAAGCAGGTGACTATATTAAAACTGCTATTCATGATTTTGAAGGAGATCAGACATATACGGAGAAACAAGGTCACAATTTTAGATTGAATCAAAATTTTTCAGATTATTACCCTGAAGATTATGATGCATTAGTAATTCCTGGTGGTAGAGCCCCAGAATATATAAGGCTTGATGATAAAGTTATACATACAGTTAAACATTTTGCAGATACAAATAAGCCAATAGCATCAATTTGCCACGGACCTCAAGTATTATTAACTGCAAATGTTTTAAAAGGTAAAAATTGTACAGCTTATATATCTTTAAAACCTGATATTATAGCTGCAGGTGCAAATTGGGTAGAACCTAATTCTGATGCTACAAATGCTGTTGTTGATGGAAATTTAGTAACAGCTCCAGCATGGCCTGCTCATCCTCAATGGTTATCAGAATTTATAAAACTTTTATAATTGCTTGTGCAATAATTTTATGCATTTCTATATTATAGTGTAAACCATCAATTTCTGATGGTTTTACTATTTTATTTAAATCTATAAATTTTGCATTGTATTTTTTGGCAATTTCTTCATATATTGGCGGTATAAGTTTACTTTTATTAATTGAGGTTATATCAAACATTTGAGCAAAAAAGCTATTTAGAATGTTATTGCTTATTATTGTTGGTATAAGTAATATAATTTCTTTATTTTCAAGTAACTTAAAATATTTTTCTAATCCATTTTTTATATCTTCAATTGTTGCATCATATTGGAATTGTAAGTCATTAATTCCAATAGCAAGTATTACTATATCAGGGTTATATTTTTCTAAATAAAACGGAAATACTTTTAAACCTGATTGCTCCTGCCCTGCAGGGTTATTAAAAAATCCTGTTCTATTATTACACCCAGCTTCAATTATTTTAAATTTATTTGTAAGAGACTGTGATAAAAGACCTGTCCAACGAGTACTTTTATCATATCTACTACCATTTATAGGATTAAAACCAAATGTATTACTGTCTCCAAAACATAAAATTGTTTTCATG
>CALUUV010000039.1 GCA_944324055.1 Candidatus Gastranaerophilales bacterium
TTATAATCCTAAAAGGAGTGATGATTATTGATGAACAATTTGCAGTTGCAGAACGATCTCGAAAAACTTTTAGCAATTATGCCAGAAAAAGTTACGAGGAACGTATCGATTGAGTCATTGGAAGACGTGATAGAGATTGTGTTGGACATCGGAAGACGACCCGAGGTGAGAAAAGCAGATGGTAGCATAATGCAACTCGGAGATGAAACGGTCACATCAGAGGATATATCATATGTCACTGGCTTCCTCCAAGACTTTACTAAAGACAACAGGTCTGGCATCCCTGGGACATTACACAGAATTAGTGCCATAAGAAATAGACAAGATAAAATAGTTGGATTAACTTGTAGAATCGGTAGAGTAGTAACAGGAACGATAGCTTGTATAAAAGATTTTTGTACAATGGGCAAGAGCATATTATTTTTAGGTCGTCCTGGTGTTGGGAAAACAACAAAGTTGCGTGAAATTTCACGTTTAGTTGCTGACGAGTTACACAAAAGAGTAGTTGTTGTTGATACCTCAAACGAAATTGCAGGTGATGGCGATGTTCCTCACGCAGCCATCGGTTCTGCTCGTAGAATGCAGGTTAAACAACCTGAATATCAAAAAGATATAATGATTGAGGCGGTTGAAAACCATACACCTGAAGTTATTGTTGTTGATGAAATAGGTACCGAGGCTGAAGCACAAGCTGCAAGAACAATTGCAGAACGTGGTGTAATGCTAATTGCTACAGCTCACGGTAATTCATTAGAAAGCTTGATAAAGAACCCAACATTATCTGATTTAGTTGGTGGTATTCAATCTGTAACATTAGGTGATGATGAGGCAAAACGAAGAGCATCTCAAAAAACAGTTCTTGAACGTGAAAAACAACCTACTTTTGATATCGTTATTGAAATTATTGATAGAAATACTCTTGCGGTATATAAAAATGCTGCAGAGGCGGTTGATTATATTTTAAGAGGTTGGCCAATCAGACCTGAAATAAGAAAGGTTGATAAAGAATATAATATTGAACCAGTAGCAGTAAAAGAAGAATCTAAGCCTAATATAGTTCAACAAATTAGTGACTTGGAACAAAAAATAAAACCGCAACCAGATGATAGTTTAAAGTTTTCTTTCTCAAGAAAAGAATATGTTGAGTCTGTAAAACCTACAAAGAAAATCTATCTGTATGCTGTTTCAAGAAGTATTGTTGAAAAAATTATTGAACGCTTGGATTTAGATGCAGAATTGACAAGAAATGTCGAAGATGCTGATATTGTACTGGCTCATAAGAATTTTGCAAAAGGTGGAGCAAAAGTTCTAAGTATAGCAAATGATTATAGAATTCAAATATTCTATATAAAAACAAATTCAATGGCTCAGATTCAAAAGGTTCTAAAAGAAGCTTTGGATATTCAAGATGCATCAGAAGTATTACACGGTTATTATGATGATGTTGAACGAGCATTGGATGAAGCTAAAATTGCAATTAATAAGATTTTAGCTGGTGCTCAGCATATAGAATTGAATCCTCAAAATCAACAAATTAGAAAGTTGCAACATGAGTTGGTTGAACAACATAATCTTGAAAGCCGCTCAGTAGGTGAAGGTGCTAATCGCCATTTACGTATTGTCGGTGGAAAAGATTTTGGAGATGACAAAGCAAGCTAGATTATTACAGTGAATCATGATACAATTCTTGTATGTTTACAGGAATTGTAGAAGAAATTGGACATATAAATTCTGTTAACAATGATTCAATATCTGTATCTTGTAAAAAGATTTTAGAAGATATAAATATTGGTGATAGTATAGCAGTTGATGGGGTTTGTCTTACTGTAACATCATATAATGCGACAAGTTTTAATGCTGATGTATCTTATGAAACGATGCGTGTAACAAAGCTCGGAGATTTGCAAATAAATGATTCTGTAAATCTTGAACGTGCTATGCTTGCAACTTCCAGATTTGGTGGACATATTGTATCTGGACATATTGATTGTGTTGGGAAAATTATCGACATTAATAAGAATGGAAACTTTTATGAATTAAATGTATCTATTCCTGATGGAAATTCTCAATATTTTATTAAAAAAGGTTCAATTACTATTGATGGTATAAGTCTTACTATATATGACTTAACTGAAAATAGTATAAAAGTTGCTGTTATTCCTCATACTTTTGAAAATACAAACCTAAAAACTTTAAAAAGTAGTAGTTTTGTAAATATTGAGTTTGATATTTTGGGTAAGTATGTTGAAAAAAAATTATTAATGAACGATAATAAAAGCAATATAACTGAAAGATTTTTACAAGAAAACGGATTTATGTAAATGGCAGAATTCAAATTTGACAACATAGAAGAAGCTATCGAAGATTTTAAACAAGGGAAACCTTTAATAGTTGCAGATGATGAATCACGAGAAAATGAAGGTGATTTAATTTGTTCTGGTCAAATGGTTACCCCTGAAATTATTAATTTTATGGCTCAAGAAGCAAGAGGTTTAATTTGCTTAGCTATGTCATCAGAGATTGCTGAAAAATTAGATTTGCCGCAAATGGTAGAACAAAATAGTGATAGAATGAAAACTGCTTTTACAATAAGTATTGATGCGGCAGAAAAATATGGTGTTACAACAGGGATTTCAGCTTATGATAGAGCCAAAACTATTGAAGTTGCTTTAGCTCCAGATGCTCAGCCTTCAGATTTAAGACGTCCAGGTCATTTATTCCCATGTGTTGCAAGAAAAGGTGGTGTTTTGCAACGTACTGGTCATACTGAGGCTGTTGTTGATTTAGCAAAACTTGTTGGTCATATTCCTGCAGGCCCTATGTGCGAAATAATGACTGAAGATGGTCATATGGCAAGACGTGACGAGTTGCGAGCTTTTGCTGATAAACATAATATAAAATTTATTTCTGTTGCCGACTTGATTTCATACAGATTGCAATCAGAAAAACTAGTAGAACGTTCTGCTGTTGCTGATTTACCAACACAGTTTGGGCATTTTAAAATTTATGGCTATACTAATTTATTAACAAAAGAAGAACATGTTGCTATTGTTAAGGACGATTTGTCAGATAAAGTTCCTTTAGTTCGAGTTCATAGTGAATGTTTTACAGGAGATGTCCTTCATAGTTTAAGATGTGATTGTAATGCTCAATTACATACTGCATTAAAAATGATAGAAGAATATGGTAAAGGTGCAGTTGTTTATATAAGAAATCATGAAGGTCGAGGAATCGGTTTAGTTAATAAGATAAAAGCGTATGCTCTTCAAGATCAAGGCCAAGATACCATAGATGCTAATATTTCATTAGGTTTTCCTGTTGATTTAAGAGATTATGGTGTAGGAGCTCAAATAATAAGAGATTTAGGGTTTAATAATTTTAATCTCTTAACAAATAATCCAAAGAAAATTGTAGGTTTAAAAGGTTATGGATTAACAATCAATGATGTTGTTAATATAAGAACAGAAATAAACTGTTATAATGAACATTATATGACAACTAAAAAAGAAAAAATGCATCATATGTTATAAGGAATTAATTATGCAAGAAACAACATACCAAGTAGAGTTTTTACAAGAAGATAAGTATAAATTATTTAAAGGTGTATATACAGATTTTGTAAATCATGCAATATCTGATTATAGATTTGAGCTTGCGCCTTTAACATATGAAGAATTTATTGATGCGGTATCTAAAGATTTGATTCACTGTATAGTGCTACTTGAAAATATGATACCTACTGCATTTTTAGTTTATTCAACAGCAATTTCAGAATCTGTTGAATTAAATTTAATCCATTGCTTAGGTATGGAAGATTTAATTAACAAACGTAATAAGTTAATGGAATTTTTTATGGAACATACAAAAGAAGAACGTAAAAATTCTGTTGTATGTTATCCAATGTTAGGTTCTCAAGGTGAATATACTCCAGATATTGCACATTTTGGATTTAAGTTTGTTGGTTTAATAGTTCTAAGATATCTAATGAACGATTCATTATCATCAATGATTTTAGATAATATTGATACAACAAAAATGGATTCTAAATATGAATTAGTATCTTGGAATAGTAAGTACTTAGAATCTGCAGTTAATATAATTCACGAAACATTTAAACAAACATCTGATGCTTTGTTTGATCAACGTTTCACAACACTTGATGGAACTCGTGATATTATTGATAAGATTGTAAATAGTATCTATGGTGAGTTCTTGCCAAATGCAACAACAGTTCTTTTATGTGATGGTGAACCGGTTGGTTTTGCTTTTGCCAATGTTACAGGTGGAAAAATTGCTAATATTCCATTAGTTGGAGTTTTAGAACAACATAGAGGTACTGGTTTATCAGTTTTAATGTTGCAAAGAGTTATGAAAACTATCATTGATAGTATGCGTCAAGGTAAATATAATTTCTCTGAAGTAAATGTAACTACTGAAACTGATAATTTTGGAGCATTAAGAATGTACAGATCCGTAGGTTTCAGAGAAGATTATTCATATACTCAAGCTTATTTACCTCGTGAAAACTAATTTATTTATTAGTGTTTGGCTTGACAGTAGGTACTGCGCCTTTTAAAACGTAAGGTCTGGCAAATGCCCAAGTTCCGTATGTTGATAGAGCTAAGCCTGCTAAATTTAAACCGGTTTTAAGCTTTGAAGGTTTTTTGATTAGGTTTGCTCCTGCAGCTAGTGTTGTTCCGAACATAATACCTAAATAGCCTTTAAATATTGTTCTAGGAACTGCAATACAATCTGACATATCAGTAGAATTTTTGATATGTGTTTCAAATTTATCAGTAAAATGTTTTTTCTTTTGCTGATTAATTGGTTGAGTATTATTGACATTATTAATTCCTTGAACTGCCATACTGGTATAAAACATTAAAAATAAAAATTTTAACAATAGATTAAGAATTGTAACGTATAAATTATTAATTTAGGCAATTTATCATCAAGTAGATACTTTATATATATAAGAGGATAATTACGGGGTATTATATATGTTTGGTTTCAATGTAAACATAAATAAAACATCTAAATCAGAATCATATAGAAAATCTTATGATTCAAATCCTCAAGTAAAATCTTCTGCACCTCAAGAAGATGCTTATGAAAAACGTAAAAAAGCAGAAGAGGCTCGTTTAGAAAAATTAGAAGCTGATTTAAAACGAGAAAACGAAGAATATGAAAGAACTCTTCAACGTTCATTAGATGAACAACAAAGAGCTTGGTATTCTTATGAAGATATGTATGCAGATGATCCTCTAACTCATCAATTAAACCTTGCGTTTATCGCAACAACAAAGGGCTATAAATCTGGTTATAGATATAATTCAGTAAAAGGTTCTTTTGATGCAGCTAGTGTTGATTTTAATAAAAATAACAATGCAATTAGTTTTGATTCTTTAAAAGCAAAAGGTTATAAATATTCATCAGCAAATGGTCAAAAATTAGCAAAAGATGTGGCAAATCATTCGGTTGGTTTTACAGGAAAGTGTTCAAAATATGTAAGAGAAGGTCTTCAAAGAACAGGCTTATATAATGGACATACTGGTTCAGCTTACCAAATGGCTGCAGTTTTAGCTGATAATAAAAACTTCCAAGAAGTATCAGCTAATAGTGTAAATTTAAAAAACTTACCTGCTGGTTGTATTGTTGTTTATGACAGAGGAGCTGCTGGATATAATGCTCAACACGGTCATATTGAAGTTACTTTAGGCGATGGTACTGCTTGTAGTGATGGTCGTACTTATAATCCTAGAATGACTCAAAATATGAGAATATTTGTTCCAGTAGAACAAGCTTAGAAAAGTTTTTTAAGTTCTATTTCTAAATTGTTTAATGTCGTTTCATTCTTTATTGTATGATTACATTTTGAAGCTTTTTCATCTTGGTTAAGTTGTGAATCTATTCTAATTTGTGCATCTTCTTTTGTAAGATTGTTTCGATTCATTAATCTTTCAAGTCTTAGTTTATCATTACAATAAATCAGTATTATTTCATCAAATAAATCTTGCATATTTGCTTCAAATAACAGTGGGATAATAATAAATACATAATTTTCTTGAGAGTATTCATTAAACAATCTATTAATCTCTTGTTTTACAAGAGGGTGAATGATATTTTCCAGTTTAATTTTTAAATCTTTATTATTAAAAACAATATTCCCTAGTTTTTTTCTTGATATCTTAGAATTCTCTAGAATATCATAATCTTTAAAGGCTTCAATGACCTCAAGTGAATTATCTAGGATATTATGAGCAATATCATCAGTATCAAAGACTTTATATCCTATTTCTTTTAAAATATTTCCTGCTTGGGATTTACCTGATGCTATATTTCCTGTAATTGCAATTTTTTTCATTATTATTTCTCTAGTTTTGCAAGATATCTTTTTAATTCTCTAATTTGAATAGGTTTAATTGGCTTAATTTGACCTTTTTTTAATCCTTCAATTGAAATAGTTGCATGTTGAACTCTTTTTAATGATACGACTTCAAATCCAAGGAAATCAAACATTTTTCTTATTTGTCGATTCATTCCTTGGTATAGTATAACTTGCATCATTGTTGCTTTATTAGAAATTTCAAGGACTTGAATATCAGCATAGGCAATTTTACCTTTTTCTATTTCAATCCCTTTTGCCATTTGTTCTATTTGATTTTGGTTTATTTTTCCATCAATAGTTACAATATAATATTTAGGGACTTTGATTGATGGGTGTGTTAATTCGTTAATTAATTCACCATCATTTGTCATAATAAGTAGTCCTGTAGATTCTCTATCTAATCTTCCAACTGGTTTTAGATGATGATAGTTCTCTGGAAGAATATCATATATTGTTTTTCTTCCCTTCTCATCATCTGCAGTTGTAATATATCCAGCAGGTTTGTAGAATTTATAGTACTCAAGTTTTTGTGGTCTTATTTGTTTCTTATCTACAAAAACTTTGTCTTTATCTGAAACTTGAAAACCTAATTCTTTAACAATTTTCCCATTAACAATTACGTGTCCGGTTTCAATTAACTCGTCAGCTTTTCTTCTTGAACAAAGTCCTGATGATGCAATAAATTTGTTTAAACGTTGCATAACATAGCCTCATCATTTATTTTTTCAAAAGCTAATTTTACTTCTTCAGGTAATCTTCTATATAATTTTCCTGCATTATTTATTGCAACAACATCAACTGTTGCTTGTATATATAATTGACCTGTTTCTTCATTTGTAATTGTTTGCTCGAAAATTATTGATAATGGAGTTATTTTCGATATAGATGTTTTAATGGTTACTACATCATTTAACTTTGCTGATGCTTTATATCTCACATTTAGGTTTGTAACTGGCATTACAATATCTTTTTCTTTTAAATCAATAAGATTTAATCCAAGTAGTTCACAAAAGTAAACTCTACCCATTTCAAGCCATCTTAAATAAGATCCGTGCCATACAACACCATATGCATCAGTATCTGAATAAAAAACTTGTTGTGTAAATTTATGTTCCATAACCTAATGGTAGCATAATATATAATATTATTGCAATTTATGTTATTCAATGTTAAGGTTCATAAATTCAATATCATCAAAGTCAACGTAAGCAGTTTGTTGTAAATTAATTCCTGCCATTATTTTTACTTCATTTTTTTGATTAGTTTTAATTAAATAATTAGGGATTTTAATCTTTTGATTATCACCATTAATTTGAATTTCAGCAATTTTTTGCCCATTGAAAAATACGCTAGGTGGTGTTGCAAAAGATGTTGTTATACTGTTTTGTCCCATACCTCGTGCAAGCGCTGTATCAATGCCAATTATGGAACCTATAACAAGATAGTTTTGTCTGTTTTTACTTGTTGCTGGCATGAAAAATGATTTTCTATATACAGGTCCAACTGCTTTACTTCTGAATTGTGTTGCATTTGCAGATGCCATTGAAAAATTATTATCTCCAATATGATAAATTTGGGTATCTATTACAATGTCAAATTTATCACTTTTTTCAATTGATAGATTTAATGGTCTTCCATTGTTTTTATCAGTGATGGTTATAGAAAATGGTTTATAGTTTTCCTTCTCAACAGATAGAATTGTGTTAGAAGGAACATAAGTAGGCATCGCAAATTTGCCGGAATTATCAGTATATGTAGTATATCCGGATTGAGGTATTCTTACTTTAGCACCTGTAATTGGTGCTTTTGTATTGCGGTCAATGACTTTATTGTATTTAGCAAAGTCATTTTCACTAATCCCTCCTTGCATAATTGCAGCTTGAACTTGCGAGAGGCTAAATATCAATATAAAAATTATGTAGAATAATTTACTAAATTTCATCATAATAAATTATCTCCGTTTATTTTGAAAATAGACACACCTTATGTATTATTCATTAATGACGATTTTTAAAAAGTCAAAATAATAATTGTAATTTTATTTTTTTTTGATATTCTTATTTAAGAGAACTTTGAAATTAATAATATGCCGATGTGATGAAATTGGTAGACGTGCTAGACTCAAAATCTTGTGTGGGCAACCACGTGCCGGTTCGAGTCCGGCCATCGGCATATTTTAATCTGTTTAAAGTAAATTACTTTATTAAGTGCTATTACATAGTTGGAGGCAACGGTTATGAAATTTGTATGTACAATTTGTGGTTATACAGCAGAAGGTGCTGCACCTGAAAAATGTCCAGTTTGTGGTGCTGGAAAAGAAAAATTTAATGAAGTTGATGAAACTAAAAAACAATATGCAACTGAACACATTGTAGGTGTTGCAAAAGGTGTTGATGCTGAAATTTTAGAAGGTTTAAACGCTCACTTTACAGGTGAATGTGCAGAAGTTGGTATGTATCTTGCAATGTCAAGACAAGCTGAAAGAGAAGGATATCCTGAAATTGCTGAAGCTTATAAAAGATATGCTTTTGAAGAAGCAGAACACGCTGCTAAATTTGCTGAATTATTAGGTGATGTATTAACAAACTCAACTAAGAAAAACTTAGAAATGAGAGCAGAAGCTGAATTTGGTGCTTGTGCTGGTAAAATGGAAATTGCAAAAAGAGCTAAAGAATTAGGCTTAGATGCAATCCACGATACAGTACACGAAATGGCTAAAGATGAAGCTCGTCATGGTCAAGGTTTTGATGGCTTATTAAAAAGATATTTTTCATAAGAAAAAATAAACTATAAAACAAAAAGGTTACAGCGAATTCGTTGTAACCTTTTTATTTCTCAAAAAAATAAACTACGGGAGAGAGCCCGTAGTAAAGAAGTGTTTATTAGTCATTACTTTTTCGATCTTTATACCTATCTGCGTTAAAACCTATTTGTGGTCTAGGTTTGTTCCTTTCTGCTTGTTGAGCTTTTAGTTTTTCTATTTCTTCTCGTCTTTCTTTATTAAGAGCTTTGTATTCAGCAATTTCACTTGCTAAGTCATTATTTTTAAGCTGCTCAGCTTCTAATGCCTTTCTCTTTTCAAGTTCTTTAAGGGCTAAATCAAAATCTTCATCTTTTATTCTTAGTTTTTTCATATCTTCAGGTTTATATGTGCCTTTATCAATTTTTTCATATATACCTTCTCTTCGTTTTGCAAATCTTTCGGCATCCTCTACTGCAGATGCGATATCACTCCCACTTGCTTTTCTCTTATGAAGTTCTTTTGAATATTTTTCAACATTGAATTTTTCATCAAATGGCATTCCTTTTCGATGTATGTCAAATATTTGTTTAACCCCAGTTTCATCAGGAAGACCAACATGAATTACTTGTCCAAATCGTCCAGCTCTTGTCATTGCAGGATCTAAGGATTTTTTGTTATTAGTTGCTGCTATAAAATAGATATCATCCCCTCTTTTTTCAGATTCACTAATTTCTGCAAGCCAAGTATTTAATACTTTTTTTCCATAAATATCAGAGTTACCATCTCTTTTTTGTGCTACTGCATCTATTTCATCAATAAAAATAATTGCAGGCTGGTTTTGTCTTGCTTCATCAACTACGGCTCTTACATTAGCTTCTGATTCTCCTACAAATTTTGAATCTAATTCTGAACCTTTGATATATCTATAATAAGCTTGACTTTCATTTGCGGTCGCTTCGCCTAATAATGATTTACCAGTTCCTGGAGGTCCTTCCAATAATATGGCTTTATTCATATTTTTAGGACTTTTTACCTCAGGGTGTTTAATTGGATATACAATAACTTCTTTCATTTGCTGAATTGCGTCATTCATTCCGCCTACATCACTAAACATTATTGGTTTTTTAGCTTTAGTAGGATCAGCACTAAATCTTTTTAAGTTTCTTTTATTAATTTGTTTTATAGTAGGTTCTGTTTCCTCTGTCATATCAATAACTTTTGCATATTCTTCTTTTATTTTGTTTGGAATAGCTTTTGTATTTGCATCAAAATTTAAAACCTTACCCTCTGGAGTTCTTAAAGAATCATTAGGTGATAAATAGATTGTGTCATTTGGTTTTATGAAATATTGTTCTTTAGTTTTAGCATCATTGATAAAATGTATCTTGGTGCTCATATTTGTAAATTCTCTATCTGCACCATTTTTAGTGAAGCCCATAGTATTTTCTATACTTTTATCTTCAACAAAGAAAATTTTCTTTATAACTTTTCTAAATGGTGATAACATTTTTTTCTTTGTTTTATCGATTTCGTCTAGATGAGTTTCTAAATCTTTTATAGATTGCCTCATATTTTTTCCAACAAGAATAACTTCATTTGATTTTAAAATATCAAATAAACCTGTTATTTTTTCTCCTAAAGAAGGTCCACCTTTAGGTAGTGGCGCAGGTAATCCCTTGAATGCGACTTTCATTTGTTTGACCTGAAGAGATCCATAATTTTTATCCACAAGGACGTTTGTTGGTTTTGATGGATTAAGTGTTGATGTTACATTTGTTGGTTTTGTGTCTGTTGTTTTAGTTTGTGTGTCTTGTGTCTGTGGAGTTATAACCCCTGCTCTGAAAGTTACATTCATGTAATAAGCCTCCTTTATTTAGAATTAGTGTACTAATTACATTTATTTTTTGTATTCTTTTAAGTTTAGTTTTTTTTCAAAATTTGTCAATATATACTTTTTAAATAAATTTAAAAATTTAATAAAAAAAATAAAAAAATTGATCATATTTTGTGAAAAATTGCACATTTTTTTATTAAATTGTGATATTTTTCCTTAGAAATTACAAAAAAATAAGAAAAATGATAAAAAAATATAATGTAAATTTTTGTTAATAATTTTATTATTTTAAATTCTCTAGCAAAAAAATAGCTTTATCTTTTTTATTTGAATATGGAAAATTTTTCAATAAATTCTAATATCGGATTTCGTGCAAAACCTATTCCTAAATCGATAATAGATAAAACTAAAAATGAGTTATTAGATAAAAATATTAATCGAATTGATATTTATTGTCATTCATCTGCTGATGAAGATACCGTTAACTCTGCAAAAGTTTTCTATAATTGGTTAACAAGAAATGGAAAAGATGTAAAAATTTGTGTACCTAAAGCTGAAGTTGAAAAATTATATTTTTCATCAAAAGATTATAATTTAAAAGGAAATAGTAAAACTATTCCAGATAAATCAGTTGTTTTAGACTTTAATTCTAAAGAGAGACTTGGAGGTTATTATACAGATTTATTTAATAGTAATTCTCCACAAAATATAATAGGTTATGATCACCATACTCCTTCTAATATATTAAAAGGCAATTTTTATATAGATGATTCTGCAAAATCTTGTTGCGGCGTATTAACAAGATTTTTTGAGGGATTAGGTATTGAGTTACCTAAAAAGGATAAGAAAAATTTATATTGTGGAATGGTAAGTGATTATAAAAAATCTGGTTTAGTAACTTTAAATAAGTCTCAAAATGGCTATGACTTGGTTAAAACAGATAAGCTATTGAATGATAAAAATTCCTTAGAAGTTTTTAACAAAATTGATAATTCTTTGAATATAAAAGATAAACAAGAAATTTATGCCCATTTAGATCCTTTAGCGCGATTAACAAAAGATGAAGAACAATTGAGAAAGAGATTGTTTTCAGAACTTCAGGTTAGTCCAAATGGTAAAATGGCTTATGTTGTAATCCCTCCTAACGATAAGTTATGGCAAAAAGTTGGTATGGATACTCCTACAACATCTGAAATATTAAAAGATTTGCGAGTGCGAGTTTCTACAAATAGTCAAAAAGTTAATATGTTATCAGATGAACAAAAACAAAAAATGAAGAATGTAGATACTGTTGTTGCCTTTTATCAGAAAGATAATGAATATAGGATGAGTATTCATTCTAAGAGTAATTCTGCGTTGAAATTAATTGGTTTTATAAAAGATAATATAAATCCAGATATTATTGCTGGTGGTCATGCGGATAGAGCTGGTGGAAAAATTGATAGTTTACAACCTAATGATGTTAATGCATTTGTAAGCTCGTTTGTGAAAGCTTCTGAAATTTTATAGTATAATATTTTTATGAAAAATATTGCATTATTATTAGCTTCTGGTAGTGGTAAAAGGTGTGGATTAGATTATCCTAAACAATTTGCTCTAATTGGTAATAAAACTATATTAGAGATATCTGTTGAAACTTTCCAGAATCATAAATTAATAGATGAAATAATTCTTGTGACTAGTCAAGATTATGTTGAGAGGGTGACAGAATTAACTAAAAAATATTCAAAGGTTTCAAAAGTAATTGTAGGTGGAGAAACTAGAAAAGATAGTTCATACAATGGAATATCTGCAATTAAAGAAGAACAGGGGAATGTTTTAATTCATGATGCCGTAAGACCATTGGTTTCTGATCAAATAATATCTAGTTGTATTGAAGGTTTAGATAGATATAATGCTGTATGTGTTGCAATCCCTTCAACTGATACAATTTTGATGGTTGACGATGAAAAAAATATTACTAATATCCCACCTCGCAAGTTTTTATATAGAGCACAAACTCCTCAATGTTTTAAGTTAAGTTTAATCAAAGATGCTCACAAAAAAGCTGCTTTAGATGATAAATGTTCAGTTACTGACGATTGTGGTTTAGTAATTAATTATACGGATGAAAAAATTCATATTATATCAGGCAGTGAAGATAATATAAAAGTTACTTACAAGGAAGATATAGAATTTGTTAAGAAACAAATTGAGACAAAATAAAAAGACCGACAAATTTGTCGGTCTTTTTATTACTCACCTTTTAAATTAAGGATTTGCTTTTGCTGCTTTATCTGCAGCTTTCGCACGATTTTGGTTGTTATGGCTGTCAATTGTTCCTCCAATTGCAGCACCTACAAACATACCTAATAGAGAGATACCAACAGCTAATGCTGTGATACCCTTTGCAATAACTTGTCTTTTACCAGATGGTCCAAATTCATTTAAATTTTTACCCATATTTTTTAGAGATTGAATAAACATTTTTTTACCAGAGATTGTTTTCATCTGATTTGCAAGTAATTTAGATGCTAATGCACCAGATAATAATCCAACTGTACCACCTGTTGTTCTAGCCATATGAGTTACTTCATATTTATTGCCACGAGGTGTTTTTTTTACTTTGCTACCTTGAAAAGAGATGTTGTTGGCTGGATTTGTTAATTGGATACTCATACACACTCCTATATGAAATTGATTGATTGTATTAAATATAAATTCCAACTGCTTAAATAATACTCGCAAAAGAATATTTTTGTTAGTTTGTAAATAAAAATTTACAATAAAAAAGGCTTACTAATTTAGCAAGCCTAATTTGTGTGTGTAGGTTATTATGTGAAGGTTAGTTAAATCAATCCTAGTTTAAGTCTGTTTAATTGAGCAGTGATTTCATTTGCAATTTGGAAAGCTTGAGGTTGACCTTGAACTGCTCCTGCTTGACCACCTGCAAATGCTTGAGTTTGTTGAGACTCTTCTGGTTTTCCAACTTGTTGAGTTGGTTGCATATCTTGTACATTTTGTGGAGTTTGTGCGTTTTGTACTTGATTTTGTGCGTTTTGTAATTCGTGGAATTGTTTTATAATTTCTTGTGCTTGTGATTCTGTTTTAATATTTTGAGAGTTAATACCAAGTGCTTGTAATTCTTGTCTTGTTTCAGGTCTAATAGCATTTACCTGATTCATTTGTTGATATTGATTTACTCCATTGATTCCGTTTATTGATACCATTTTTTGTCCCCTATCTTTTCCATTTTATTGACAAATTTATTGACGACATTTTTTAGTAGAACTTTAGTATTTTTAATTAAACTGTTACAAATCTTAACTTAATTAGCAAAATATTTTATTCATTGGTATTAAAAGAGGTATTAAGGAGGTTTTATATGTTCGGCATAAAATTTAATCCTGTAAAAAATACAAGACCAATAAGAACAATTGAACGAGAAATGGAAGAAACTCGTGCAAGATATCAACATTATTTGAAAACTGGGGAAATAACTTTACCTCAAAGGAATGTAGTTAAAGAATCTTTCCCTGTAAAAGCTGCAAAATTTTTAAAGGCTTTGATTAGAGCTAACAAGTAATAAATTTAAAATCTTTATATAAAATTAATCCGTTGTTATTGAGCAACGGATTTTTTTGTGTATAATGTTCTTTTGAGAGGGAATATTATGGGAAATAAAATTTATTTTGTAGATGTAACCAACAGAGATGGTGTTCAAACATCAAGATTAGGATTAGCTAAGCTTCAAAAAACAATAATTAATTTGATGCTTGATGATATGGGAATAACTCAATCAGAGTTCGGATTTCCAACAACAATGCACGAATTAAATTATTTAAATGCCAATTTAGAGCTTGTAGAACGTAATGTAATTACTAATACTAAGCTTTCAGGGTGGATGAGAGCTGTAGCAGGTGATGTAGAAAAATCATTTACAAATGTTCCCAAATTGAAGAATTGTAATTTGTCACAATCTACTTCTGAGCAAATGATATATGGAAAGTATTTAGGGAAGAAAACACCTGATGATATTTTAAAAATGACAGTTGAGGCTGTTGAAGCTGCAGTAGATAAAGGTGCAGAAATAATTGGTGTTAATGCTGAAGATGCTTCAAGAAGTGATTTGAATTACTTAATTAAATTAGCAAAAGAAGTTAAAAAAGCTGGAGCTTATCGTTTTAGATACTGCGATACATTAGGGTATGAAGATCCAAAAACTGCTTATGATAGAATTTATGAAATAGCTAAAGCTACACAAATGCCAATAGAAATGCATTTCCATAATGATTTAGGTATGGCAACTGCTTGTTCTGTAATGGGTGCAAAAGCTGCTATTGATGCAGGTGTTGATGCTTATATTAATACGGCAATCAACGGAATGGGAGAACGTGCAGGAAATGCTGATTTAGTTTCTTGTCTTTTAGCTATATTAAAATCTGCAGGATTCAAAAATAGTAAATATCAAATAGATCCAAAGATAGATTTAAGTAAGTCTTGGAAATTAGCAAAATATACTGCCTATGCATTTGGAGTTGCTATTCCAATAAACCAACCTGCAGTTGGTGATAATGCTTTTGCTCACGAATCAGGTATTCATGCTGATGGAGCCTTAAAAGATAGAAGAAATTATGAGTTATATGACTATGAAGAATTGGGCAGAGGTGAACCTGAAATTATTGAAACCGGTCGTATGATTACAACTGGTGAATATGGTGGAATTAAAGGTTTTAGAAACGTATATGATAAGTTAGAACTTGAATTCCATGATGAACATGAAGCTAGAAACATTCTTGAGTTAGCTCGTTATGCAAACGTGCATACTCAAAAACCATTAACAGAAAGTGAATTGAAGTTTATATATTATTATCCAGAAATCGCGGCAAAGGTAATGACTGTATCACCTTATTATTGTCCAGAAGGAGCAATAAAAGATAGGGTAGATGCTCACTTGTTAACTTTACCACGTCATATTATTTAGTAAAAAGGAAGGATTAAGATAAATGGGTTTAACATTAGTAGAAAAAATTCTATCAAATCATGTTGGTAGAGATGTTCATGCCGGCGAATTGGTAATATCAAAAGTAGATGTTTGTGCTGTTCAAGACGGTACAGGCCCTTTAACGGTACAAGAATTTAAGAAAATTGGTAAATCCAAATTAAATAATCCTGAAAGAACAATATTATTTATAGACCACGCATCACCTAGTCCAAGAAAAGAATTGTCTAATACACATATGGTATTAAGAGATTTTTCAAAAGAGTATGGTGCTATTTTATCTGATACAGGAGCAGGAGTTTGTCATCAAAGATTGATAGAATCTTATGTTAATCCTGGAGAAGTTTTGGTTGGTGCTGATTCTCATACTTGTACATCAGGTGCTTTAGGTGCTTTTGCGACTGGCATGGGTTCAACTGATGTTGCAGTTGCAATGGCTTTAGGTAAGACTTGGTTAAAAGTTCCTGCAACATTTAAGATTGTTGTAACAGGTAAGTTTAATCCTGGAATTTGTTCTAAAGATTTGATGTTACATTTAATTGGAATGATTGGTGCAGATGGCGCAACTTATAAAGCATTAGAGTTCTGTGGCGATACTATTGAAAATATGGGAATGGCTGAAAGATTTACTCTTGCAAATATGGCAGTTGAAGCAGGTGCAAAATGTGGTTTATTTGTTGCCGATGAAAAAACAAAAGCATATTTAGAAGAAAAAGGCAGAGGTGATAAATATTCTCAAATTCTTCCGGATGAAGATGCTGTTTATGAAAGAGTTATAAATATCAAAGCGGAAGATATTAAATATACAGTATCTTGTCCTCATACAGTAGATAATACAAAAACTGTTAATGAATTAGAAAAAGAACATGTAAA
>CALUUV010000040.1 GCA_944324055.1 Candidatus Gastranaerophilales bacterium
AACTTATTCTCAAATGCAATTCCTTTAGCTGCATCTGTTGGAACGGTGGCATTAAAAGGTACTAAATGTAAAATTGCAGCTGGTGTTTTAGCTGTATCTACATTGTATAATACTCTTGCTCATGGATTTAGTCATATTAATACTAAGCTTTAATAAAAAAAATAAATAAAAAAAATAAAAAGTCCTGAATTTTTCAGGACTTTTTACTTAAATCAACTTTCATACCCAATTCTTACATTTTGTCGAAGATTTCAAATATTGCATCTTCTGATAATCCAAGAGCTGTCATTTCATCGAATGCTGCTTCGAAGTCTGCCATATAACCTGCAATTCTGTCTTCAGTAGCTTTTGTTCCATCAACTGGTTTTTTAGCTGTTACTTTGATGTCAATGTTTTTAGTTGCCATAAAAGTTAGAACATCTTCACCTGAAACTTGTTGTTCTGCAGGTTTGTTATCTCTTACTTCAGCTTCCTTTTTATCTTCAGCTTTTGCTTCCTCTTTTTTAGCTGGTTTATTTAATGCTGCCATTTGTTGTGCTGCGAAATTAATTTTGTTAAACTCCATAATTTTACTCCTATAATCGACTTTCTTTCTATACATTTATTGACGGCATATTTTTATTAATCTTTAGCTTTTTTATTTAAAACGTTACAAATGTTTACAATTGAGAAATAATTATGTATAATATATAGGCATAAAGGAATATAATGATGGAGCAAAAACGAGTTCTCATAATTAGTTTAGGAGAATTAAAAGATACAATTTATACGTTACCTCTTATAAGTACATTAAAACGTCAAGATTATATTGTAGAATTTTTGACATCTGAAAAAGGTTTTGAGGTTGTTAATAAAAATCCAATGATAAATAGAGTTTATTTAGCTCCATTAGAACAATGGCAGAAAAAAATGCCTTATTTAGGGATCTTTGAAGATGTAGGAGAAGTCATAAAAAAATTAAAAAAAAGAAATTATGATATAGCAATAGATTGCCAAATGACATTTAGAAGTTTTATGTTTTTTGCAAACTGTGGAGCTAAAAGACGTTTAACATATTCCAATGCGAAAGGTTTTTCTGCTATGGGAGGTAATGAATACGTTGATTCAAAATCTGACTATAAAAACACAAATGTTCATAAAGTTGAATTGAATCTAAATTATGCTAGATATTTAGGGATTGATACATCTCATGCAGAATTTATTCTCCCAGAAGCTAAGTATCCGTCTAAGTTAAAAATGGATAAGTTTATGAATTTTTCAGAAGAAAGACCTTTAATACTTTTATCGCCTTCAATGGCGCAAGGAGAAATGTCTTGGCATCCTAAAAATTGGGTTAATTTAGTTAGTAATATTCCGACAAAATATAATATAGTTATTGTTGGAGATGCTCAAGATAATTTTTTAGCAACAAAGATGTCTCATAAAAATTTTGCTAATTTGTGTGGAAAAACAACTTTCGAAGATTTACGTTATCTTCTTTCGATAGCAGACATTGTTGTTTCTAATAATCTAGAAACCTCAGCTATTGCCTGGGCAATGAATAAGAAAAATGTAATAACAATATCAACAAATATTTCACCTGCGTTATACAATCCTTATAATTTAAAGGATGATAATATGTATAAGACTTTGGTTGGGAACTTATCTTGTCAACCTTGCAACAAAAAATACTGTGAACATTCAACATTCAAATGTTCTCATACTCCAACAGTTGAAACAGTTCTTAATTCAATAAGAGTATAATCTTATTCAGCTTGTTTTCTTAAAGATTCATCTAATTGTTCAATTTGTTCATCAATAGAAGTTGGATCTTCATCATCTATTTCATCTGCTTCATTCTTTTTCATTTCTTCAACAACCATTTTAGCCATTTCAACAGCAATTTCATGTCTTGTACTGTCTGGGCAATTTTGTAACATGCTAATAGCTGTTCTTAATGTTCCATCAAGGTCGTACCAACGATTTTGTCTTGAGTCTTGTAAATCTACTTCTGTTTGAGAAATGATATCATTTACATCTTCATATTGAGAATCTTCAATATTATGCTCTGTAATTATTTTAATAAGGTTAAGAGCAATTTTAATCTGTGTATCGTCATCAGATTCTTCTAATGTTTTCATTGCAGAAGATAACACAGGGTCTTTATCATACCAACGTCTAGCACTTGTAGTAAATTCTTCTTTCATCCTTGTTATCTCCTTTCTATTTAAGTCTCAGCTAGTTAATTATACAATAGGATAGATAATTTGTAAATTATAAATGTTTAGGTTAATATACTAGATGACGACTGAATTTTAAATAGATTGGAAGAATATATGCTAATTGTAATGAGAGAACATGCCTCACAGGCTTGTGTTGATAAAGTAATTAATTTTATTGAAAGTAATGGTTTTGAAACTCATTTATCTACAGGAAAATTACATACTGTAATTGGTGCTGTTGGTGATAAGGTAATCGATCCAAGAAATATTGAATTACTAGATGGAGTACAAGAAGTAATCAAAGTTTCTTCTGGATTTAAACTTACAAGTAGAATGTTCCAATCAGAAGATTCTATTATAGAAGTTAATGGGATCAAATTTGGTGGTAAATATACAGGTATAATAGCTGGTCCTTGTACAGTTGAAAGTTATGATCAAATGGATAAGACAGCTGAAGAATTATCTAAATCAAATGTTAAAATTTTGCGTGGTGGAGCTTTTAAACCAAGAACTTCTCCATATGCCTTTCAAGGTTTAGGTGAAGAAGGTTTAAAAATTATAAGAAGTGTTGCAGATAATCATGGTATGGCTGTAACTTCTGAAATTATGGATACATCTCAACTTGACTTGTTTGAAAAGTATGTTGATATTTATCAAATTGGTGCAAGAAATATGCAAAATTATAATTTGTTAAAAGAGATGGGACATGTTAATAAGCCTATAGTTTTAAAAAGAGGTTTATCAGCTACATTTGAAGAACTTTTATTATCAGCGGAATATATTTTATCAGGTGGTAATAGAAATGTAATTCTTTGTGAAAGAGGTATAAGAACTTTTGAAAAATATACAAGAAATACTTTAGATTTATCAGCAATTCCTGTAATTAAAAAGCTAAGTCATTTACCTATTATTATTGATCCAAGCCATGGTACAGGGTTACGTGATAAAGTTGCACCTATGTCAAGAGCTAGTGTTGCAGCAGGATGTGATGGCTTAATAATAGAAGTTCATTATAATCCTGAAGTTGCAATTTGCGACGGAGCACAATCATTGTATCCAGAACAATACAATGAGTTATACAAAGAATTAAAACAAATTGCTCCTATCGTTCATAAAGAAATATATTAATTATTGTTAATTTTATATCCATAAATAGCAAAAAAAAATATTAGTTGCTTTATATTAATATGGAAAAAATTATGGGTTCAAGCATTAATACTATGTCTTTACACAATTCTAGTTGTAAAGTAAGTGGTATTTATAATAAGACAAATCCTTTAAAGAATGATGTATTTTTTAAAGCATCTAATTTGAGCAAACCATATAATTTAACAAAGGCAAAATCACAGAAAGATATTCCAGATGATGCAAATATATTCTTGTTTACCCCAAAAAGCAGCGTATATTTGCCAGAAGGTCGTTCTGCAAAAGAATGTATATTGTCAGATAAAGGATTTGGGTTTTGGACTAAATTTTTCGGCGGTGAAGAAGCAAATACTATGCGATTAAAGAGAAATGATGTTGATTATGCGCATGGTGATTTAATAGATGAGAGAAGAGTTTCTGGAGTTATCGAGGTTGATGACTCAAAAGTTAATCAAATTGAAAATGTTACAATGGTAAAATTAAAGAATAATGCAGATGTCCGTTTCATAGATAATGTTGACGAACTTGATGCATTTGATTCTAATATGGGAGAAGTAACTGTAAGTGGTTCAATACATCTTAATGGAAATACTTCTTCTGATAAGTTAAGAGCTTATACAGTTGTAGCTTATCCTGGCGATAAAATTGGTGATGTAAAATCAAATCTTTTAGCTTGTAAATCAGATGTAAATTTACCAAATAGATTTACAGAAATTGGTAATGCTGTAGCAACTGAAGGTGCAGAAGTTTCTCAAACAAAAATAAAGAAATTAAAAACCAAAGATTTAATGTTCAACAACTCATTAGGTGGTGATGTTGAAGCCGTATCTGCATTAGAATTCAATAATTCGGTAGTAGATCATTTGAAATTGAGTTGTGTGAAAAAAATGTCAGGTTGTAAAATTAAGAAATTTGATTTTACAAATGTTGGTAATGAATTAAAATTATACGATAAGATTCAAATTGACGAATTAAATTTAGATAATGAAGAATCTAAATTATTTGTGTTCCCTAAAACAGAATGGGGAAATAAATCTGATAGTTATATAAAAAATATTAATATTAAAACAGATGTATCATGTCCTAATCCTAGACCAAAGTTAAAAATTCAAGGTGATATTAATATAGAACGCGTAATGTTTCATAATAGTCCAGGGGTATTAGAGTTAACTCGTCCAAAAGATCCTGAACGTCCTATTAAGGTTATAAATGGAATTGTAAAATACAATGTTCCATCTGAACCGGTTCCTGAAATAGATGATTTGGATGTTTAAATATTAAATGTTTTTCTAGAACCTTCTTCGTGATAAACTCCACCACCACAAATAGTTTCGATAACTTTAAGAGAAAATTCTCTTGCAGCATCTTGGTGATTTAAAAAGAACTCTCTATTTGATAAGTGTTTAATTTTAAATATTGCATTTTGCATTTTATCTGCAGGGATATAAAGAGATGCTACTTCATTATCAAGAAGTCTTTTCATTTCTTCTTTTCTATCTTTAGCACCTTCCATGATTTCATAATAGTTTCCATTAATTGCCATTATTCTACCAGAAAATAATGGTTGATTATTTTCTCTAAATAATGCTTGTGGCTCATAGTTACAACGTGTTGTTAAACTTATTTTGTGCCATAAAATATTAATTGTAATAATAGTTTTTTGTGAATCGTGTTCGACAAAAATTGTTTCAGCTGATACACCTCTTGAAGAAAAAGATTTTTTTAATGATTCAATAATAACCTTAAGATTATCAATAGCATCATTAAAAATTTCAGCAGTATTCATTGTAGCTTTTTGATAGTCTAAAAATTGTTTATACATATGAGTAGAAACAAGTCCAACTCTTTCTTGTATTAAAGAATTTTTTCTGTAGTTGGATTCTGTATTATCAAAATTTTCGTAATTACTAGCCAAATCTATAATTTCTCCACTATGTTCATTTTACAATCAAAAATTCTTCTTTGTAAATAATTATAAAAGATTTCTTTACAAACATGAATAGATACTAAGGTTTATTTATTTTAATTAAAATAATAGATTTTATTCCGTTTGTTTGTGATAGTATAAAGATTGAAGGAGAAAAAATAATGAGTTTGACATCATATTTAGGGATAGACGTAGGTTCTGTAACAACAAAACTTGCATTAGTAGATGAAAAAGGTCAGTATATAGATTCATATATGTTAAAAACTGCGGGAAAACCTGTTGCAGCAGTTCAATCAGGTTTAAAACAGATTTTGACACAAGCAAATGCTAAAGGTTTAGAATACAATATTGCAGGTGTAGGAACTACAGGTAGTGGTAGAAATCTTGCAGGTGCTTTAGTTGGTGCAGATGTTGTTAAAAATGAAATTACTGCACATGCTGTTGCTGCAGCTACTTATATTCCAGGAGTTCAAACAATCCTTGAAATCGGTGGACAAGACAGTAAAATTATCATACTTAGAGATGGTATTGTAACAGATTTTGCTATGAATACTGTTTGTGCAGCTGGTACTGGAAGTTTCCTTGATCACCAAGCACAAAGATTAAATGTTCCAATTGAAGAATTTGGAGATACAGCATTGAAATCTGAAAATCCAGCAAGAATTGCTGGAAGATGTGGTGTATTTGCTGAAAGTGATTTAATTCACAAGCAACAATTAGGTTATCCTGTTGAAGATTTATTATATGGTCTTTGTCAAGCTTTAGTAAGAAATTATTTAAGTAATTTAGCTCTTGGGAAAGAAATTTTACCAACAGTTTCTTTCCAAGGAGGCGTTGCAACAAATTCTGGTATGGTAAAAGCTTTTGAAGAAGAATTGAAAACAGAGATTGTCGTACCTGATCACCACCAAACAATGGGTGCAATTGGTGCAGCTTTACTAGCTATGGAAAATCATCAATATACAGAAACACCAACAACATTTAAAGGTTGGGATGTTGGAAATATGCAGTTCCAATCAATTACTTGTCAATGTAATGGTTGTTCTAATAATTGTGAAGTTATTACAATTGTTGAAGGTGAGACAGAACATCAACATGTTGAAAACATAAAAGATATTAAGGGTAATATAATCGCTCGTTGGGGCGGAACCTGCGGAAGATGGGATATTAATTAATAATATAAAAAAAGGTGCTTTTAAAAGCACCTTTTTTATTGTAAAAACCAATTACATCTATCTTCAGAACAAAATTCTTTTTCTAAGTCTGCCATGAAATTCTTTCTTGTCATTTCAAATGTAATCGGAGTTATAGAGATTTTATTTTTTCTAATAGTTGCAATGTCTGTATTTGCATCTTCAGGCTCACTTATTAATTCTCCTGCCATCCAGTAGTATGTTTTACCTCTAGGGTCAATTCTCTTTTCATATGTATCAGTAAACATTCTACGGCCAAGTTCAGTTATTGCAATTCCTGCAATATCTTCTTTTTCTAAGCCTGGAACATTAATATTTAAAATAGTTTTATCTGGAATTTTATATGTATCTAATTGCTTAACTACTTTTACTATAAATTCAGCAGCAACTTTAAAATCTTCAGGTTCTGAATGCAGACTGGCAAGAGATGTTGCAATACTAGGTATTCCAAGCATAGCACCTTCTATCGCACAACTAACAGTACCTGAATATAAAATGTCAGCACCTAAGTTTGGCCCGTGATTTATCCCTGATATAACTAAATCAGGTTGTTCTTCTGGTGCAAGAATTGCATTGATTGCTATTTTTACACAATCTCCAGGTGTTCCTGTTGTCATCCAACATCTTTTAGCCCCATATAATGGTTCAACTTCTTCAACTCTTAAAGGAGTGTGAAGAGTTAATGAATGACCTGCTGCACTTCTTTCTCTATCAGGTGCTACTACATAAACATTGTAATTAGGCGATAATGCTTCAATTAAAGCCCTTATACCATTTGCAACGATTCCGTCGTCATTTGATAATAAAATATTCATTGAAATCCTTTCAAAATTATTTACATGTCTAGTATAAATAATTTTCTATTTTTTATCAATTATATTAGGTTTCATATTATTTGTTAAATTATTCTGATTGGCTATTTTATCTTTTTTAACTGATTTTTTTAGGATTTTATTTAGAACAGTCGGAAGAGCAAAACCTATTAGTCCCATATTTGTAAGTAAACTTACCCAATAAATTCCAGCTCCTGCATTTTGAGTTCGTTTAATAAGTTTAGGGGATTCTCCTTTAAGTTGATATGCGACATCTCTAAAGTTCTTTAGAGGGAGTTTAAATCTTGTAAAGAAATTATTTTTCTTTCCTTTAAGTTTATCTGTATCCATTATTTTAGTTTTAAGAAACTTATCTGATGCTCTACCTAAAACATTGTTAATTAGTGAGTCTCCACAAGAATACATTCCAATTAGAGCACCGTCTCTTAAGAATCTATCTTTTCTTTCATTTTTATCTCTAGATGCAATAATTTTTGAAGGATATGATGTTCCGATCCATACTCCATAATAAATTATTTTAGGCATATTAACTTCTTGGGTATAATCAAAAAGTTTTGCATTTTTATTAATTGATTTAAGTATTTTATTTGTTGTTTTTGGATTTTTAATTCCTTTATTTATAATTGTCGGAATTAATATTGAAGGGACTGTTGCAAGTAATGCTGAGGATAACATTCTTTTATGTTTTTGTTTTTGATACTCTTTATCTGATAATTGTTTAGTATCTCCCATTTCATAAGTTGCAGAGAATCCTTTTTTATGTGTAATTCTTTCAGTTGCTTCTGTTACGATATATGGGGTTGCACACCATTGCCAAGCGGTTGAAAGAAAATCTTTTTTCAAAATACTATTATGAGCTTTTAAAAGTTTTTGTCTTAAAACTTCTTTATCAGGAAATCTTTCAAGTATATTGTTGAAATCTTTTTCACAGTTTAGTCTTTTACCTGTCTCCTGTATTCCTTTGACCATTTTATCTACGTCTTTATTTAAAAATTCTTTGGAGACTTGGATTATTTTTTTTTCATTATTTGAAAAGTTTTTTACAATCCCATTTTTTAATAAGGCTCTTTTATTAAACATAGGCAAAAGAACTAATGGTCCAAGAAATGATAAACTAAACAAAATACTCGACATAGATAAACGCTCTGCTGCTTCTGTTTTGTTATTTGATTTTAACGCATGCGGAATCCCACACCCTCCTAAATCAATCATTCCTCGATTTAATAAAGTGTGTTCTTGAACATATTGAGTTGCATTATATAAAAACGAGTTTCCTACTCTCATAATTAGTAGAAAACTCGTAAATATATTTTTTGCTGATAAATTTTATTTCAATAATTCTTGTTCTATTTTTACTAGAACATCGTCTATTACAGAAATATCTTTAATTCCTCCTTGTGCAAAGTTTGGTCTACCACCACCATTTGCACCAGATGCTTTTGCGATTTCTCCAACAATCTTTCCTGCATTCACTCCTTTTTTAACAAAAGAATCAGAAACTTTTGTTAATACCATTCGAGGTGATACAAGAATTAAAATACTTTCACCAAGTTTATTTGATAAAAACTCAACACCTGCTTTAATAGAATCATTATCCATTTGCTCAATTTTAGATATAAATAATTTTCCACCATCAATATCTTGAGCCTTTGATAAGAATGAATTAAATTTACCTCTAGCATTTTCTGATTTTAAATCTACGATTTCTTTTTGTAGAGTTTTATTTTCTTCCATTATTTTTTCAACTCTTTCTTCAACTTCATCAAAGTGAACTTTGAATTTAGCAGAAAGTTTATCAATTTCTTTAATTTTTGCATTTACATAATCTAAAGCTGCACTTGAAACAACAGCTTCAATTCTTCTTGTTCCTGCTGCAATAGCACCTTCAGAAATTAATTTAATTATTCTTAAATCAGCAGTATTGCCGGCATGTGTTCCTGCACAAAATTCTTTAGAAATACAAGGTTCGCCAATACTTACAACTCTTACTGTATCACCATATTTTTCGCCGAATAGTGCAACAGCTCCTGTAAGTTTAGCTTTTTCAATATCCATAACTTCTGTATGAACATCTAATTTTTGATTAATCCAATTGTTGATAATATCTTCTGTTTTTTGAAGTTCATCTGGAGTCATAGCTCTTGAGAATGTAAAGTCAAATCTCATTCTATTTTCTTCTACTTGAGAACCTGCTTGTTTAACTTCATCTCCAAGAACTTTAGTTAATGCAGCTTGAAGTAAGTGTGCAGATGTGTGATGAACTCTTATTTCTGAACGTCTTTTAGCATCTATTTCAGCTTTAACTGTTTCATTAAGAGTTATTTCTCCATTGATTAATTTTGAACGATGAACATATAAATTGTTAACTTTAAATGTTGTTAGAACTTCAGCTTTCATTGAATTGTTTTCAATAATACCGCTATCTCCAACTTGTCCACCACATTCAGCATAGAATGGAGTTTTATCAAGAATTATATCAACAAGTCCATCTTCACAATCAATTGTAGCAATTATTTTTGCATCATCAGTAGAATCTTTTTCATAGCCAATGAAATTAGTAGAACCAAATTCATTTTCTATTGCAACATATTTTAAGTCGTCAGTTAATGAAATTTTTTGAGTGGCAGCTTTTGCTCTATCTTTTTGTTCTTGCATTGCTTTTTTAAATCCGGCTTCATCAACCTTTAACCCATTTTCTTCTGCGATTTCTTTTGTTAATTCAAAAGGAAATCCTAATGTATCATATAACTTGAATGCATTTTCACCATCAATATCTTGTTTTTTAGATATAAATTCTTCTAATAATTTATATCCTCTATCAAGAGTTTTGTTGAATCTTTCTTCTTCTTTTTTGATAGTGTCAATGATTTTGTTTCTATTTTGTTCTAATTCTGGATATGCTTCCTTATAATTATCAATAACTACATCAACAAGTTTGTATAAGAAAGGTAATTCCATACCCAAGATTTTACCGTGTCTTAAAGCTCGTCTTAGAATCATTCTTAATACATAACTTCTTCCTTCGTTGCCAGGGATAACTCCATCTGAAATCATGAAAGAAACACATCTTACGTGGTCAGTAATAATTCTAAGTGAAATATCAGTTTTTTCTGATTTTTTATATTCAACTCCAGACATTTTACAAACTTCATCAAGAATAGGTCTTAATAAGTCAGTTTCAAAAGTTGATGTAACACCTTGGCAAACCATTGCAATACGTTCTAATCCCATGCCGGTATCAACATTTTTCTTTTCTAATGGAGTGTGGTTTCCTTCTTCATCTTGGAATAATTCAGTAAATACAAGGTTCCAAATTTCAACCCATCTGTCGCATTCACAAGTATCAATACCACAATCTGGAGAACATTTGAATTGTTCACCTAAATCATAGTGGATTTCTGAACAAGGACCGCAAGAACCAGTTGCTCCTGGAGGGCCCCAGAAATTATCTTTTTTGCCTTTTCTTTTAATTCTATCAGGAGAAACACCTACATCTTTTGTCCAGATTTCGAATGCTTCATCATCTGTTTCATATATAGTTATCCAAAGTCTGTCTTTATCTAATTTTAAATAATTAGTAATAAAATCCCAAGCCCAAGGAATAACTTCTTTTTTGTAATAATCACCAAAAGAGAAGTTCCCTAACATTTCGAAGAAAGTATGGTGACGAGGAGTTCTTCCAACATTTTCGATATCAGAATCTTTTCCACCTGCTCTTGCGCATTTTTGGCAAGAAGTAGCTCTTGCTGGATTATATGGTGGTTGTTCGTAACCTAAGAATATTGGTAAAAACTGTAACATACCTGCTGTAGTTAATAATACAGTAGGGTTATCAGGTACCAATGATGAACTTTCTACGATTGTGTGTTGATGTTTTTCCTTGAAGAAATCAAGGTACATTTTTCTTATTTCGCTTCCTTTTAACATATCATTTATTCCTTTTTCTGCTATTTATAAGAAAATTTTACATTAAACATATATTGTAGTAAACAAGTGATTAAGTTTGTGAGTAGTGAATAGTGATTAGTGAATAGACACAAAATCATCTCTCAAGGTTATTGACGTAGGTCGGATTTACAATCCAACAATATAAAATTCAAGATAGAATAAAATCAATTGTCGGGCTAAAGCCCGACCTATTCTCTATTCACCAGTTTAATCACCTAATCACTTAGATTTTGTATTGGGGGCTATGCACCCCCACACCCCGCACTCTATTTCTTTCTTTTTAATTGCGATGGAAAAGAAAGAAATAGAGGAAAGAAAGAAAAACACGCCGACCAAATAGTGTCAGTAAAACTCAACATCCAGCCGAATAACTCGGGGATAAAAATCCCCTCAAACAAATTCGGCTCACCGTCGTTTCGTTAACTGTCACTAGTCTATAAAGTCTACTCACTAATCAAAAATAGTGAGCTTGTAAAAAATAAATATTTATTGTATAATAAGTATATCCACTATCACAAAAGGCAGCCAAAATGATTATTGATGAAAGGATTATCAATAATATATTAATTTATTGCGGCATAAAATCCGCCGGATTGTCGTGCAAAAAGTTCGGGGGCAACTATAAGCTATTAGCGGGTTTTCACCAGTCACAAAAACAAGTTCCGGAGGGTAAAATATGATATCAATCGGAACGGATATAAGCGGATTAATTCTGCAGAATACTTTGAACAAAAACACGTTGGGATTGAATAATTCGATAGAGCGAATGACCACGGGTTACCGCATTAATCATGCCAAGGATGATGCAGCGGGTTATGCAGTAGCAAGTAAGCTATCGAGCAAAGTATCATCAATGCTTATGGTACAGCAGAATGTAGAAGACGGCATAGCATTGTTGCAGACGGCAGAAGGCGCATTGGATAATATGCTTGGTTTATTACAGCGTTTGCGTGATTTATCTGTACAGGCAGGTAATGATGTTTATGGAGAGGATTCCCGTCGTGCAATGCAGGCAGAGGCGGATGAGATAATAGAGCAGATAGAGCAGATAAGAAACAGTACAGAGTTTAACGGCCTGAATTTATTTGAAGGTGTACCCAAATCAGGTGCCGGAGTAACAACAACATCAACATTCGCTTCTCATACGTTGGGTTTATCGAATGCAAATGTAAATATTGAGGTAAATGATAAATCAGATAGTGGACTAGATAATAATTCGGCGGGTGATAGCGCCGGATTTACCCCATCATTTACTTCTATATTGGATGAGGTGGATGAAGAGGTAAAGGAATTATCTTCATCCATCAAGTCCAATGTCGCAGCCAAATCCCAACCATACACATTTACTCCTGCCCCTGCTCTAGCTCCGAGAGCAGCAGATATAGAGGGAGCTGTGGATGTTGCAGGGGGTGCAACTCAAACAATAGAGATAGACGGCGTGGAGTATACGGTAAAGAACAGATTATCCAATGAACAAACATTATCTTATACAAAGGATAAATCAACAGGTGAGGTTACATTCTTGGGCTCTGATTTTGAAATTAGAGGCCAGTCGGATGTCTCACACAACCTTATAATCACCGGTGCTCGAAATCGTGTATATGGCGGCAAGCTTGCAGATAAAATACAAACGGGAGGTGTTTTAGGTGACAATTATATTTATGGCGGTGAAGGAAATGATACGCTTGTGAATACCTCTGGCAATAATTATTTTTATGGTGAAAACGGTGATGATAAAATAATAGTAACAGGGAGTGGCAGCGGAGCATTAAGAGGCGGCGAAGGAAATGATAATTTTGAAATAAATGGTTCAAGTTATACTTTATATGGCGAAGGCGGAAATGATACATTTGATATAAAATCTTCTAACAGTACCATTTACGGTGATGATGGTGATGATTATTTTAATATAATATCTGGTAGTAACAACTATGTTAATGGCGGGGCCGGAAGCAATACAATAACGGATAACGGTACAAATACCCAAAAAGTAAATCTTCCCGGAGCAAATGTTTATGAAATAACTTTATCAGCAAAAGAGAAAGTAACAAAGAACATAAACGGTATTGATTATACAATTGAAAATAAAAATAACAGTTCTAATACATTGACCTATCTTATTGAGTCTGATGGTTCAATCAATTTTAATAAAGGCTCAAACTTCATTATAACAGGTGAAAAGACAAAAGCGCATAATATACAAATTACATCTAATACATCAAATATAACTTTTTATGGCGGTGATTTATCTGATACTATATATGTCAATATTAGAGGTGCGTATGGAAATAGTAATATTTATGCAGGTAAAGGTAATGATGTTATTACAGTGAAATCTGCGTCTAATTTTATATATGGTGATGAAGGCGATGATAATATAAATTGTTCCGGAATTAGAAATTTATTATTTGGCGGTATTGGCAATGACAACATAACGGTTAGTAGTCAGTTTACTCAGGTTAATTCAGGAGACGGTAATGACACAGTTACACTTAATAATAAAATGATAGGAGTTTATGGCGGCAGCGGTAATAATACCTTGATTAATAATGGCACGGACAATATGTTTGCAGGTTTTGGCAGTATAGATAATGCTCAAGCCTATGTTCTCAATGGAAATGAGACTCAAACTGTGTCAATCAACGGGGTTGATTATACTGTGAAAAATAGACAAAATTATGAGAATGTACTTTTATATTCTCATAATCTAGTAACGAATGAAATATCATTTAGCGGTACTCAATTAAATATAACGGGTGATGTAAATAAATCACATAATTTGATTTTATACGGATATGGCAACACATTATATTCCGGTAATTTATCCGATACAGTAACGGTATATGCTAGTCAGTCTACAATATATACATATGATGGTGATGATAGTATTTCAATGGATAATGCTACAGATTCTTTAGTGTATGCAGGCAATGGAAATGATAATATCATTGCTGATGGTACGTTTGTGAATGTCTATGGTGAAGCAGGCAATGATACGATTAGTGTTGTAAGTAAAAATGAAAGAACAATAAACGGCGGTGGCGGTGACGACACATATAATATCAACGCATCTTGCAAGTTAAATGACACAGGCGGTAACAACATCTACAACATCAATACTGACAACGCCAATATTTCGGGGTCTTCGGGGAACGACACATTTTATGTCAACGGGGATAACAATACCATTTTAGGCCAGGGCGGCGATGATTATTATGTTTTGGACGGAGATAATAATATATCCGACGGCGGAACAGGTAATAACTATTTCGTGGATAACGGTACAGGCAATACCTATACCAACGTTGTTAGAGATCCGAACAGCGGTATGTTAACCTTTAGTTATCAAGGTGAAACAAAGACATTTATAATGAACGGGAAAACGTATACGGTAACAAATAACGCCTCGGGAAGCAACAGCCTCCAGTATTCTTTGAACCCGAATACGGGAGTAATTACGTTAAACGGTTCGAATCTGACAACAACAGCAGAAACAGATGAGGAAGCAATATTAAATATTCGAGGAGATAATAATACAATCAACGGCAGTACCCTCAACGATAGAATAATCATAGAACAGGGCAGTAATAATGTAGTAAACGGCCAAGACGGAAATGATAATTTGATATCCAATAGTGAGAACAACTCAATAAACGGCGACAGCGGGAACGATACAATAACCTTGAACACCTCAACAACAGAAACTGTTACCGGCGGCGCTGGCAATGATGTAATCAATGTTAATAGTGATAATAATACGCATATCGATGGCGGCGAAGGCAATAATCGTATAACAATCTCAGGCACAAATAATAATATCCTCACCGGAGACGGGGATAATATGATAACCAATACCGGCGATAGAAATACAATCACCGCAGGTAACGGAGATAATAAATTAACAATCTCGGGCAGTAATAATACAATCACCTCCGGCAGCGGCGAAAACCAAATAGGTATTCAGGGCGATAATAATACCTTGACCTCAGACAACGCTGCTGGCACAGTTAATATCATCGGTGATAAAAATAATGTAACAACAAATGATGGAGATATATCAGTCAATATCAGAGGAAATGAAAACATTTATACAAGTACCACCGGCGATAAAGACATATTAGTAACCGGCTCAAAGAATAATGTATCAACAGGAATCGGCGATGATAAAATTGAAGTCAAAGGCGATAGTAATATCGTTTCATCAATAGACGGTAATAACGCAATCAGACTTGAAGGGAACAGCAACCGTTATACAGGCGGATTAGGCCTGGATGATATTAGTATCAGAGGAGATAATAACTTTGCAGAAGGGGGAGATAGTAACGATGAGTTTATGATATCGGGCGGTAGAAACAATACCATCGACGGTAATACCGGCGATAGAAATACAATGATAAACAATGGAGTAAATACAATTTACAGCAATGTAGTAGATATGACGCCTGATCCATTCAAATTAAATTTACAGGTAGATATCGGCAGCGGCAAGAATGATGTAATCAGCCTTGAGATATCGTTTAATCTGTTTGATTTTGGAGTAGATTTCATGACGAGTGAAGGCGCCCGTGAGAGTATGGATGACATAGATGCATTGATATCTAATATAGAGAGTCAGATATTGAGTATCGGAGCCACTATAAACCGCTTGGAGAGTGTGCGTGCGAGTCAGACGACCAAGTTGGATAATTTAATTTCATCGTTATCTACGATAAAGGATGCAGATATATCCGAGGAGTCGAGTAACTTTATCCGCTATCAGATATTGCAGAATGCGACGGTATCTTTGATGTCGGCCTCAAGAAACCTTCGAGGCGAAACTGTGCTCGGGATTTTGGGTAGTGTTAATGCTTTGTAAATTTTCTTTTATTAGCAATTGAAAAGTGTAGTTACAACAGTTATAATAAGTATATATAAAGGAGTATATTTTAATGGCTGATGTTTCAGCAATGATGTTAAATTTAAGCTTAATGCAATCTGCAATAAGCTCAATACCACAGCAACCTGCTGCAAAACTTGAACAATCAGCAGATGTTCAGGCTGCAAGTGAATCAAAAGAGCAGGGAGTTTATGCTGTAAAAGGTGATTCTCTTTACAAAGAAGAGATGGATGCTAATACCGATGGTGTTGTTACTAATGCAGAAATGGCTCAGTATTATGCTAAAATTGCCAGTGATTATGGCGGTAGCCCACAACCATTAGGTAATAAGGTGGATTCAGTTGTCACAACTTCACAAGCTGCTAATGCATATATGAGTAGTGAAGCTGCTTACTCTGCTCCTTACACATCTTTAATAGAAAAAGAAGCATAATTTATAAAAATATTAAATAAAATTATAAACGAGGGTGAGAAATCATCCTCGTTTTTGTTGTAAAGATTGATTGCTTATAAACTTTACACTAACTCTGTTTATGCTAGAATATTGATATTAAGGGAAGAAGGAGAAGGATTTTGAGTCAACAAAATATATTTGAAGATGGAAAGATAGTTCCGGTTAATATTAGAGAAGAGATGAAACG
>CALUUV010000041.1 GCA_944324055.1 Candidatus Gastranaerophilales bacterium
AATTTTTTGTTTCATACTTTAACCTCACTTTGTATAATAATTATACATAAAACAAAAAGAGCTAATAATTAATTTATTAAAAAAAGAACTTGAAAAATTTTTCAAGTTCTTTTTAGTAATATTCATCATCTTCTTCGTCATCATCATCTTGTTTAGAGAACGGATTTTCTTGTTTAAATGGATTTTTTTTATTTTTTTCGTGTTCTTCGTTTAATGTGACGATTAATTCTTCAGTTTCATCAATTAATTCTTTAAATCTTTGGGTAGATTGTTTAAGTTTAGGTAGCTTAGAACTAATAATAGAAGAAACATTTAGCATAGCAAGAGAGCTAAGAGTTGCATTTAATTGAGCGCTTTTATCTGTAAATTTTTCAGCTGATTTTGAGGCGCCATTTTGTTTTTCGTTTTGCATATACTCTGCGTCTGATCCTGCTTTTTCTTCATTTGTCTTTGCTGCTGTTCCTGAGATATCACCACTTTTAAAATTCAAAGCGCCTGATATACCGTAGAAGCCAGCGGCTCTATTGTCTACCATTTTGAGTTACCTCTCGTTGCGATCTTATTTGCCCAGTGATGTGTCCCTGTTTATATAAGCATATCCTTCCGCAATTAATTAAACCGTGTAAAAAAATAATTTTGCTAGTAATTAATCGTTTTTTATACACTTATTTTTTTAAAGCCTTGTGTAAAGCGGGTTTTACTAGTATAATTATTGTTTACATTTCTTCATAATGTTCAATTAAAAATAAAGTTATTACCATACGGACAATGATAATATATCTTTATCACCTACATATTATACAACTTTAAAAAATATTCCGCAATGTTTAAAATGTATTTTTAATAATTAAATATGATATTATTTACCCCCTGACCAACTAGTTGTACTATGTTAAATAATTGAAAATATGATATCCTATTTATTATGAAGAGAGTGATTTATTTAATTATTTTAATAGGGATTATAACGGCATGTTTGCCGGCATGTTTGAAGAGGGATTCTAATATTTCTCAATCAGAAATTCCAGTTGTTAAAGAAGTTCAATTAGATAAATATCCTCTTAATAAGATTTTCCCAAACCCTAAAACAGTTACAATAGATGGGGTTGATTATTTACAGTCACAGTTGCCGGTTGGGAATTTTGGCGGAAGAATAATTTCATCAACTATTGGAGAAGGTCCAAAGACGTTTAATCCTTTTACAGCGAAAGATGCAACTTCATCTCAAATGGCTAGTATGATGTATGACGGTTTGGTAAGTGCAAATCCTGTGACTGGGGAAGTTATACCAAAATTGGCTAAATCTATTGATATAGATGGTAATAGATATATTATTCATTTAAGACATGGTATAAAATGGTCTGACGGAAAACCTATAACTGCTGATGATGTTATTTTTACTTGGAAAGATATTGTTTTTGCAGGTTTAGGTAATACTTCTGTAAGAGATAGTATAATTATTGATGGCGAATTACCAAAGATAGAAAAATTAGATGATTATACTGTTGTATTTACCGTTCCTAAACCATTTGCACCTTTTTTGAGAATATTATCAAATCCAATCGCGCCAAAACATTATTTTACATCTATTCCTAATTGGGAAAAATCATTTGATAGAATTTTAGCAACAACAATTAATCCTAAGGAGATTGTATATTCTGGTGCATTCCATTTGAAAAAATATGTTCCTGCACAACGTGTAGTATTTGATAGAAACCCAAATTATTATGAAATAAATTTAGATAACAAAAAATTACCATATTTAAATCAAGTAGTTTATTTAATTGTTGGTGATTTAAATAATGAAATTTTAAAATTTGAAGGTAAAGAGATAGATACAATAAATCTTCAAGGTGCAACAGTTGCACGATACAAAGCAAAAGAGGCAAATTCTGATTATTATATTTATAATTTAGGTGCAGATACAGGCACAATGTTTCTTGCCATTAATTTAAACAATCGTAAAAATGATAAGGGTAAATATTATGTAAATCCAATTAAACAAAAATGGTTTGCTGATAAGAATTTTAGAGAAGCAATAGATTATGCAATAGATAGAAAAAGTTTAGTTACAAACATTGCTTATGGTTTAGCAGAGCCATTGTTTACTTCAGAAAGTTTAAACGGAATTTATTTGAATAAATCTATAAAAGGTCATGATAGAGATTTATCTTATGCAAAAGAACTGTTAAAACAAAGTGGTTTTTATTATGGAAAAAATGGGCTTTTGTATGATAAAAACGGAAACAAAGTTGAGTTTGATTTATACACCAATGCAGGCAATACTGAGCGCGAATCAATCGGTGTTATGATAAAACAGGATTTGGCTGATTTAGGAATCAGCGTTAATTTTAAACCTGTTGAATTTAATACTTTAGTTAATAAACTAACCAATACATATGATTGGGATATGTCTATTATGGGACTTACAGGTTCACCATTAGAGCCTCATAACGGTAAAAATGTATGGGCATCAAATGGTCCGTTGCATTTATTCAATCAACGTCCTATGGGATATTCTATTGATGATAGATTAAGTTGGGAAAAAGAATTAGATAATATATTTGAACAAGCAGCATTAAAACTTAGTTTTGATGAAAGAAAAGTTTATTATGACAAATATCAACAAATAATTTATGATGAGAGACCAATAATTTATTTGTACTCTCCAACTCGAGTTGTTGCAATAAGACGTAAGTTTAAAAATACATATCCTTCAACACTTTCAGGGGTATTGTATAATATAGAAGAAATTTTTATAGAAAAGGCTAAACAGTGAATATTATAAAATATATTTTAAAACGAATAATTCAAACATTGCCGTTATTGTTCATTGTATCAATAATCAGCTTTTTCATAATAAGATTAAGCCCTATTGATCCGTTGGCAGAATTAAGGTTAAATCCTTCAATCTCTCAAGAAACATTGCAAAAAGAAACTCAAAGATTGGGATTGGATAAACCGATACCTGTACAATATGCAAAATGGGCATCATCTTTTGTAAGAGGTGATTTGGGGGTTACATCTTCAGGAGAAAGAGTTTCTGATAAATTAAAAGAAAGAATTCCTAATACGTTATTACTTACAAGTATTGTTATATTTATGACTTGGATGGTTGGTATTCCTTTAGGGATATTAGGTGCGGTTTATCATAAAAGTCAATTTGATAGATTATTAACGGTTTTATCAAGTATTGGAATGGCAATTCCATCATTTTTCTTTGCAATATTGTTATTAATTTTTGCAGTGAAAACTTCTTGGTTCCCAGTTGGTGGGTTAACAAGTTTTGATTTTGATGAGATGTCATTAGGTGGTAAAATATTAGATTTAGCCAAACATTTAGTGTTGCCGGTAACTGTATTGTTCACAATATCTTTATCCGGTCTGCAACGTCAAATGCGCGCAAATATGTTAGATGTAATGGATTCTGAATATATAAAATTTGCAAGAGCAAAGGGCTTGTCAGAGTTTCAGGTTATATTCAAACATGCTTTAAGAAATGCTGTTAATCCTTTAATAACTTTATTAGGGTTTGAATTCGCAGGATTGTTGAGCGGGGCAGCGTTAACTGAGTATGTATTTCAATACCCAGGGTTAGGACGTCTGATATTAGAAGCCGTTATGAAATCAGATATAAATTTAGTAATGGCCTCATTGATGATGGGTTCAATAATGTTGGTATTAGGTAATTTACTTGCTGATATTTTGTTAATTATTACCGATCCTAGAATAAGGGGGGTAGGTAAATGATTAAAGAAATAATGAAAGATAAATTTGCAAGTATTGCACTTATAATTTTGGTTGTAATGTATCTTATGATATTGTTTGCAGATTTTATTGCACCTTATTCAAAAGATTTTTCAGACAGAAACCAATCTTATGCTCCACCATCTAAAATATTTGTAATAGATGAAAACGGAAAATTTTCACGACCATATACATACAACTATAAACGAGAATTCGTTCCAGAATTATATCAGGCAGTTTATACGTTAGATAAATCTCATAAATATTATATAAAACCATTTAATAGAGGTGAAGAATATAAGTTCTTAGGTTTAATAAAGACAAATATTCACTTATTTGGTGTTGAAAAAACAGGAAGATTATATTTGTTAGGAACAGATATAAACGGTCGTGATGTTTTTTCAAGATTGTTATTTGGCGGTAGAATTTCTTTAACAATTGGATTCTTGTCATTATTTATATTATTCCCAATAGGCTTAATATATGGTGGAATATCAGGTTATTTTGGCGGTTGGGTAGATAATGTAATGATGCGTTTTGCAGAAGCTGTTATGGCAATCCCTAGTTTTTATTTATTGATTATATTGGCCGCAATATTACCGTCGAATATGACAAGCACACAACGATTTACTTTAATTGTTGTAATCCTAGCGTTGATTGGTTGGTCAGGTTTTGCCAGAGTTGTAAGAGGTATGGTTTTATCTATTAAAAATGAAGAATTTGTGTCTGCTGCAAAAACAATTGGTGCATCAAAATTAAGAATAATTTTAAAACATATTCTTCCTCAAACAACAAGCTATGTAATAATTGCGATGACATTGTCAGTTCCATCATATATTTTGGCAGAATCAGGATTGAGTTTCTTAGGTTTAGGTATCCAGCAACCAGATGCAAGTTGGGGCAACATGTTGAAAGAAGCTCAAGAATACATTAATATATTATATAGACCTTGGCTTTTGACACCAGGATTTTTAATTTTTGTTGCAGTATTATCATTTAACTTAATAGGTGATACAATAAGAGATATATTAGATCCAAAAGGAAAAATCAGAGAGTAAAAGACAGATTCGGAGAATAGCATGGAAAACATAATTGGACCTATGGATATAGAATTTAGTATAAGAATTCTATCAGCAATAGCTTTAGGATTTATATTAGGATTTGAAAGAGAAATAACAAATAAATATGCAGGATTAAGAACACATATATTAGTATGTTTAGGAGCTTGTGTATTTACTTTAATATCAATATACGGATTTCCAATGTTCTCTGGTGACATTCCAGAATATCATCCAAATGGGATAAGAGATACAGCTCGTGTTGCTGCTCAGATAGTAACAGGTATAGGTTTTATCGGTGCAGGAACTGTTTTAAGAAACGGTCCAACAGTATTTGGTTTAACAACAGCTGCAACTTTATGGATGGCTGCAAGTATTGGTATGGCTTGTGGTAGCGGAATGTATGGTATAGCAACATTATCAACTTTTGCATCTGTTTTAGTATTAACTCTTATAAGAGTTTTTGAAAGAAAAGTTTTAAGTAATTCATCAAAAAATATAAGAAGAATGAAAGTTACATTATTCTGTCAGCAAGAAGAAGTTGATAATATAAAAGATTTTATGACAGAGAATTTCAAAAAAGTTGACGCATTAAAAATTCAAAAACTTTTTGAAAATCCTGACAAAATAAAAGTAAGTATGACTGTTGAAATTGTATCTAAAAAACCAGTTCAATCATTATATAAGAAGATAGAAAAACTTGCAGGAGTTGATTCTATATCAATACAAGGTGTAAATGAATAAATATAAGATAGATATTTGGTCATATGTTACAACAATATTTTGGACATTATTAGCCGCTTGTATAGTTTCAGGGCTTGTAATTTATTATGCTCAATATGATGTAATAAATAACTCATCAACTAAGTATAATGAAAAAGTTTTAAATGAGTATATTAAAAATACAGTAATTGAACAAAATATAGATTTAGAAATGTCATATCCATCAGATTATCGAATAGATATGCATTTGGGATATTTATATAATGTGATAAAAGAATATGATAGAGCTGAGTATTATTATAAAAAGGCAATTGGCAAGGCTCCAGAAAATATCTATCGACCATTATATGAATTAGCAGCATTTTATGTAGAGCAAAATAGATTTGACGAAGCACAAGAAATTATTGATGATTTTCCACAAAAATCAAATGGTCCATTAATAAGATATCAGTCCTATTTATATCGAAAAATGGGTGATGTTTATTACAGAAATAATCAGTTTTATTATGCTCTAAAAAAATATGAAAAGGCTAGATATTATTGGATAAAATTATCAAATCCACCATTAGGTTATATGTCTAGTTTGAACAAACGCTTATCTGAGTCTGCAGTAAATTTGGCAGATATAGCTGTTAATTCAAATCAAATAGAAGAAGCAATAACCTTTTTGAAGATGGCAGAAAAAGCTACTCCAAAAGATTTTGTTGTGAGATATAAATTAGCATTAATAACAGTAAATACAGATATGGAATTGTCTTATAAATATTTCAGTTCTTTGTTTAAAGAGTATCCTACAAAAGTTGATTATACTGCTTATTATGATTTATTAATAAAATTATCTCAAAGTTATGAAATAGAAGGCGATTATACAAAAGCAAAATTGTATGCATTTAGAGCTAAAACGTTATTAGATTATGTATATACTCATATAGTTTCAAATAAAGATGTTTACTTCAAGATGGAAGATAAATCTTTATATCGAATAGGTGATAAATACAAAATTTTATTAAAATTTAGTATTCATAATATCTCAAAAATGCCAATCCAAAATTTACACGTAAATGTTGTTTATAAATTGGGTGATAAAGTAATAGAATCATATACAAAAACAATAATAGAACCAAGTAACAGATTATTACCGGATGATACTATAAACGATATAAGAATTATTCCAAAAACATTCAGAAGATATGAACAAAGTGATGTACCTAAAATTGGGGTAGAAATATATTTATATAAAGTGCCATCTAAGAAATTATGTGTATATAGAGGCAAATTATTTGATAAATCAAATATAGAAATAAAACAGTCCAAACTAGGTCTGGACTGTTCATCATATATAAAATATTTTGCGAATCAATTATTAAATTTTGATTCAAGCGTTCAATCTTATAAAGAATCACGATAGATTTTTTCTACTGCATTTTTATCTGCATTTGTAGGAGCAATAGAAAGTAATCCATCAAGAGAAGGTGTAGTGAAAGCTAAGTTAGTTAATGTTTCAACATCAGCTTCAGAGAATCCTTCATCTTTAAGTTTGTTAGGAACATCAACAGATTTTAACCATTCGTAAACCCCTGTTGCAGCTTTTTCAGTATCAGCAGCTTCAGCTTTTAATCCAGGAACGATAGGTTCTAAGATGTAAGCCAAAGTATCAGCTTTAGCCGCATAAATATTTCTAATAACAGCAGGTAATAAAATAGCTAAACCTAAACCGTGAGAGAAATCAGGTTTAAGAGCACTTAATGGGTGTTCAAGTGCGTGAGTATAGTGTAATAAACCGTTATCAAATGCAACACCAGCCATCATAGCAGCATAGCATAAGAAATATCTAGCTTCTAAATCTTCAGCATTTGCAATAGCTTTAGGTAAATATTTACCAACAAGTTCAATAACTTCTCTTGCTAATGAAATAGAATAAGGAGAAGCTACTTTAGATGTAGCTGCTTCTACAACGTGGTTAACAGCGTCGATAGAAACGTATCTAGTTTGTTTTGGTGATAATTTAGCCATTAATTTAGGATCATCAATAGCGTAAGTTGGGTAAATACAATCATAAGCGATTGCAGGTTTGTAATTCTTTTCTAGAATTGTAGCAACAGCAAATCTGTTAGTTTCAGAACCTGTACCGTGTGTAAGGTTGATAGCAACAATAGGAGCAGCTTCTTCAGGTGTGAATTTGAATTCATAAATATCAGCTGCAGTTTTGTCTTGATATTTTAATAAAATAGCAACAGATTTACCAGCATCAGTTGGAGAACCTCCACCAATTGTAATAACTGCTTTAGCACCAAATTCTTTTGCCATTTGAGCAGCTTCATCAATTGCTTGTGTAGTAGGGTTTGGAGTTACTTTATCATAATTGATGTATCCAATACCGTTATTTTTAAGAGCTTTTTCAACATAATCCCAAGCTCCAGTAGATTTATATGCGTTACGTCCAGACATAACAACAAGTTTGTCTACACCTTTAGATTTTAGGTCTTTTGCAATATCTTCAATTTTTTCGATTGCTCCACATCCAAAGTAAACAAGTGTTCTTGTTCTAATTTCACGAACTTGATTAATATCTACGTCTTTTTCCCACATAAAGTTCTCCTTTCTTTTAGTGTCAATGAGATTATAGCATGAAAAAATAAAGTCAACTCCTGTTTACGATGGGTAAATTTTATGCTAATATTGGGATATGGACAAAAATTTATTAATTATTGGAAATTCTGCAAGAGAATATTCTTTAGCTAAAATTTTATCAGAAAATTTCAATGTGTTTGTTGCCCCAGGTAATGATGCAATATCAGAGTTTGCAACAGTTGTAGATATTAGAGAATCAAATGTTGCAGAACTTGTTGATTTTGCATTAGAAAATGATATTTCATTTACAGTATGTTGTTCTGAGGTTGCAATAGAGAATGATGTTGCGAAGTTATTTGAGATTAATAATTTAAAAATCTTTGCACCAACAGCATCTGCAGCAAGTTTTTCAATAAATAAATCAATTGGTAAAAAATTAATGTATAAGTTAAAAATTCCAACTCCAAGATTTGGAATTTTTGAAAAAAAACAATTAGCGTTTGATTATTTGAAAAATTGCAATATGCCAATTGTTATAAAAACTGATAAGCATAAGCCATTCAATTCTGTAATGGTTTGTCCAACTGAAACAATTGCAAAAGCTTTTATTGAGGATTGTTTTTTCTCAGGTGAAGAAAAAGTTATTATTGAAGAATATGTTCATGGTATAAATTTCTCACTTTATGTTATAACAGACGGTTATAAAGTACTTCCAATAGGTACAGTGGTAGATTATAAATATGCCCTTGAAGGTAATGGCGGAGTGTTAACTTCTGGAATGGGAGCATATTCTCCTTGTCTAAAATTAACTGATGATCACATAGCATATCTTGTTTCAGAAATTGCTTATCCATTAGTTGATTCACTTGAAAAACAAGGCACTCCTTATCTTGGAATTATAGGTATAGACGGAATTTTAACTCCTGATGATACTATATCTATTATAGAATGCAATACATTTTTGAGAGACCATGATGCTCAGTGTATTTTATCTTTGATTGACTATGATATTTATAAATTAATGGAAGCTTGTGTAATAGGCTCATTCTCAGACGATTACGACTTTGTACCATTAAAAGATGAGTTTGCAGTATCTGGGGTTTTATCTTCAGGCAAATATAAAAATTCTATAATTGAAGGATTAGATGAATTGCAAGATGATACTGTGGTTGGTCATTTGAATACTAAGCGTAATTCATATCTTGAATATGAAACACAAGGTGATAGAGCTTTAGTTGTTACAAAGACTGCAAAAACATTATCAAGAGCAAAGACTAGATTATACGAAGAATTAGAATTTATTGCTTTCGAAGGCAAACGTTATAGAAAAGATATTTGTGGAATTATTAATCAATAATTGATTATTCTTCAATCGGCTCTGGAATAAGTGGGATATTTACGATGAAAGTAGAACCATTATTAATTTCACTCATAAGTGAGATTTTACCCCCGTGAAGCTCTACTAATTCTTTTGTAATTGTAAGCCCAAGTCCTGTTGAGCTTTCTTTTTTAGTATAAGCACTATCAAGTTGAACAAATTTAGCAAATATTTTTCCGTGGTATTTTTTATCAATACCAATACCGTTGTCGTGAACTTTAATAGAGAACGATTTTCCTTCTAATACCCCTTCAATATCAACTTGTCCTTTTTCTGGACTAAATTTGATGGCATTATTAACAAGATTATAAAGAATTTGTTGAATTTTTTGATAATCAGCATAAACTTCAAAATCTTCTGTTAGAATTTTGTTCAATTTAATTTCTTTTTTAATTGCTAAAGGCTCAAGAATATTAACAACTTCGTCTAAAGCTCTTGAAATATTAAAAGTTGAACGAACTAATTTAACTGCTTTTGCCTCAATTTTAGATATATCAAGGATTTCATTAATCATACTTAAAAGATGAATTCCTGAAACCCTAATATCTTGGATATATTCAGCTTGTTTAGGGTTAAGCACACCATAAAGATTAGTTGATAGGATTTCAGAAAAACCTAAAATAGCATTTAATGGAGTTCTTAATTCGTGAGAAACATTTGCTAAAAATTCATTTTTAGCTTTGTCTGCTTCTAATATTTTTTCATTTTGTTCTTTTATAACTTTTAATGCTTCATTTTTTTCAACTATACCGTCTTTTAATGCTTTAAGCTGAATTTTAAAAACGTTGGAAAGCTCTAAATCTTTGATAAGATAAGACATTATAGAAGTACAAGATTTAAGAACGCTTAAATCTATTTCGTTATAAAATTTATTTTCTTTTTTTGCAAGAATAATAAATCCAAAAACAGTAGCTCCAATTCCAAGTTTTTGAAGCATAAAAGACTTACATCCTAAAATATTTAAATCTTTAATAATATCAGATGAATCATCAAGCAAGTATCCATTATCATTGTACATTTTTTCTAGCACTTTTGGCTGTAATTTGAAAACTTTATCAATGATGTATTCATTATCTTTGTTCGCAGAAAATTTGAGTTGCGCACCTTCAGGGTTAAGATAATAAATATAAGCTTGTTCATATTCAAAAATTTTATTAAGCTTTTCAAAAACAGAAATAGCTGACGAATCAGTATTAAGATTCGTTTCAAAAAATTCTGGAATAGCTCTCAAAATATCTTCATTTGACAATTTCATCATAACAATTCAATTGTAACAAAGCATTTATTTGAATTCAAATTGTAAACAAACATTAAACAGAGTGTTGGTTTTCGTCACATACATTTTTTTTCTTTTTAAATGCAAAATATTTAAAAAGTACGTAAGTAGAAATAGCAGAGAATACAAGTGCAAATGCTTGTGCAATATCTGTTTCAATAACAGGAGGGAATAAATCAATTTTTTCAAATAAGTATGCAAAAATTTCAAGAGTAATTGCATTTATTAAATACCCAATAAACCAAGTATATAAGCATTTGATGTATTGTTTAACAATAGATGCTTGCCCTTTTGCTCTAAATACAAGTAATCTTTGTGTGGTAAAAGAAACAAAAGATGATAATAACCACGCTAGAGCAAGACAGAATTGTCTAATAAATTGAATAAAAGAAATATGTTCTAATATTGGAATATGATGAATTCTAATATAATTGTATAATCTAGTCGTATCATCTACAAAAAATTGTGCAAAAAAATGAATTAAAAATACAAACATAACAAATGATACAAGAGAATTAAATCCGCCGATAAAAAGAAATCTAATCTTTTCAGGGATTTTAAACCAAATATCATGAGCTTTTTTGTAGATAGTTTCCATACAAGAAAAATTATACAATGAATATATTTTATAAACAATTTACAGGATTAAGAATTTAGTGTTATAATAATGTTTATCAATTTATATTAAGGAGTACTAGATGAAAGGTATCATATTAGCAGCAGGAGCTGGCACAAGATTATATCCAGCATCACAACCAATTTCAAAAATTTTATTACCAATATATGATAAACCAATGATTTATTATCCATTGTCAACTTTAATGTTAGCAGGGATAAGAGATATTTTGATAATCACAAACGAAACAGATTACGATAACTTTGTAAAAGTGTTAGGTGATGGTTCACAATTTGGTATCAAGTTATCTTATAAAATCCAATATATCCAAAATGGTATAGCTGATGCGTTCATTATTGCAGAAGATTTCATTAATGGTGAAGATGTTGCTTTGATACTAGGTGATAATATATTCCACGGACACGGCTTCTCAACAATGATGAAGGAAGCAATAACATCAAATCATGGTGCAACAGTATTCGGGTATTTAGTAAAAGATCCTGAAAGATTTGGTGTTATCGAATTTGATAAGAATAAAAAAGCTATATCATTAGAAGAAAAACCACAACATCCAAAATCAAGTTACGCAGTAACAGGATTATATTTCTATGATTCAAATGTATGTGATTTTGCAAAACAACTAATGCCATCAGATAGAGGCGAATTAGAAATAACAGACTTAAATAAAATATATCTAGAAAAAGGTATGTTAAATGTTGAAATTTTAGGTCGTGGTTTTGCTTGGTTAGATACAGGCACTCATGATTCAATGTTGCAGGCAAGTAATTTTGTAAACTCAATGGAATTAAACACTGGAGCAAAAATTTCTTGCTTAGAAGAAATAGCATATAACCAAGGTTTTATTTCTGCTCATGATTTATTAAACAGAATTGAAAAATATGGTAATAACCCTTATTATTCATACATTAGAAATATAATAATGCATGATTTGGTAAGCGTTAAATAGTAAAAAATAATTATAACAAAATAAAAGCCCATTGCTATTATTAGCTTTGAGCTTTTTTTGTAAACAATTATTACAAAAAACATAACTCGTGAAATTGAGAGTCGAGTATATACTTTATATATAAGTAAGCATTAAATAAACACAAGAGATATTAAGAGAGAGAACTAAAAAGAATCGCAGGTGAGAGCAATGTCAGTATTAAACATCTATGATATTAATGCAAAAGCAAATGAAATATCAGAAGAATTTAAAAAACTTGATGCAGAACCAACAGATCAAAGAGATATTTTATTTGAAGAAATGCGAATACTTGCGTTTAACAACCGTACAAAATTCAAACTGTAGACAGGAGTTGTGTTTGGGTTAAAGGACAGATATAACTTAACTCAACTTAATTCCCACTAACTTAATTTTCAGACCCATTTTGGGTCTTTTTTTTGTGTAACGCACGTAATCATGTTATGTTTAAATTCCTGTTTGGCTTATGGAGAATTGTTAAGTTTGCAATATACAGTTGTTATCGCCAAACTTCTGTTCATTTATTATTGTTAATTTCTAATATCACTAGGAGGATTTTTTCCTAGTCCTGAGCGTGTTTTAATGGCACCCCAAGCTCTATACATTCCATTTTCATAAGTGACAAGATAGTATCCACCTTCAGGAATGTATTCTATTGTTGCGTTTTGGTATATGTATTCTTCAGGCTCAGGGGTTATCGCATCTTCTGCATATTTTGCTTTTAGAACTTTTTGTAATCTTTCTTGAAAACGTGTTTTTTCAGGTTTGTATTTGATTTTGCCTGTATTCATATCACGTTCTTTTTTATATTTTTCAACTTGTGCTTGATTTTCAGCAAGCTTGAATACCGGAATTACAGCCATAAGTTCCCCAGATTGAATGATTAATAAAAATTCTTTGTCATCACTGAGCGCTAATTCATACATTCCAGGTTTTAGGTAGTGTCCGTTGTAATCAGTAATGTAATCAACAATTCTAAGAATTGGGTGTTTACAATCAGAATATCCATAACGGTATAAAGGATCTTGATTTTCTAAAAGCCCTGATGGGTATCTAGGATAAAGTTTGGTTTCGTCATTAATTCTTACATTGGGCGGAGTTGCCCTTTCAATCATTGGCATTAGTTTATCTCCTCTAATAATAGTTTAATGGAGTTATCGATTTCGTCAAAAGATTTTCCTAATGCTTGTGATTTTCCGACAAATATAATTGATTGAGTATTTTTGAAATCAAAATTATTTTTAATAATTAATCTAACAGATTCTCTCATTAATCTTTTAAGTCTGTTTCTTTTCACAGCTCTTTTATGAGTTTTTTTGCTAACAACAAACCCTATTTTAGGATTGATAATGTTATCAGATTTTTTCCCAAGAAACATTATTATACCGTTTTTGTAAAAAGAATTTTGGATACGGTATGTTGCATTAAAGGCACTTTTATTTTTTAATCTAAAATTTTCAGGAAGCATAAATTAATTATACTCTAACAATACATAAGTCGTATAGTTTAATTTTTTGCAATTAATTCATTATCAATTCCTAATTGACACGCTTTGACAGCAAGTGTTACTCTCGATGTAAGACCAGTTTTTTCATACATTGATGAAATATGAGCTTTTACAGTATGTACTGTAATATTCAATTTTTCAGCTATTTCTGGATTAGTATAGCCTTTCATTAGAAGAATTAGAACTTCATATTCTCTATCTGTTAAATTCAAAATATTATTCATATTTATATAATAATTCTAATTCTTTGGATTTTTTTAATATATTTATCGTTAAAATAAGTTATTACAAAATGTTACTTTTTTTATGAAAAAAATCAATTATCTTTGAAAAAAATATTTTATAAATATACAGGGGATTATTATGAGTACATATTATAATTCGGCATATATACCGAACAAAGATAATTATATTCAAGATAATAAAGGCAACTTAAAAGTATCAAAAACATTTGATACCCCTGTTTTCGATGGTTATTTTTCAAGCAAATCAGATACAATACCATATTTTTCATTTAGTAATTTAGATTATGATTTTAAATATGATTTTACTAAACAACCAGATGATGTTTCAGATATAGTTGAAGCTCAAAAAGTATCAATAACTGTTCCTCAAATTGGTGAAGAAAAAAATCCATTTGGAGATAAAACAAAATCATTATTATATGAAGCATCTCATAAAACAAATTTATTAAAAGTAGCTCAAAACCATTTAGGTTATCAAGAAGTAAGTGCATCAGAATATTCAAAACTATCTGCAGATGAACGTGCAAAAACACAAATGCATTTTATTGGAAATCATGGAAATATTAACCACGAATGGTGTGCACATGCAATAAGTCATCTTTCAGAAGAAGCAGGCATGAATATTGGTGGACACAAAATTCAAGTTCAACAATTTATAAATTGGGCAACAAATAAAGGATATTATCGTCCAATAAAAACAAATAAAGCAACAGAATCAAATTATTTATGGGAACGCAAGCAACGTGAAGCTCAAATAAAAAAACAATTCGGCGAAATGCAAGAAGGCGATTTTATTATTTGGAAATCATCATATGTTGCAGAGCTTCCTAATGGAGAATTCAAACAAAAAAACTCTAGTCATATTGGTATTTTAGAATCCGTAAATGAAGATGGGACAATAACCGTAATAGAAGGGAATGCTAACGAGTTTTTAACAGGCGAAAATTTCGAGCGTGAGCTTGTTAAGAATTCAAAAGATGCGACAATGGGTGCTCAATACATCGGTGATTTTAAAGAAGTGAATAAACGAGATGGATTGATTAGAAAAACCTATACAGCAGAAAATCTAGCATCATTTGGTTATGCCGGATATATTGATACACAAGAGATTATTAAATAATTAAACAAGTTCAGCTTGTTCTTCAAGCTCTCTTTTAATATCATCGACAGTAACTCTGATAATTTCAGAGTTATCGTCTTTTTTAAGGAAAACTTCTTTTATACCAGCTTGAACAATAAATCTTTTACATAAGATACAGATAAAATTGTGTCCATAGATATACATAGATGCGCCCATACATCTATCTTGTCCGGCTTGAATTATAGCGTTTTGTTCAGCATGGATTGAACGACAAGTTTCGTATCTTGTTCCTGATGGGATATTATGTTTTATTCTGAAACATTCACCTCTTTCATAACAAGATTCAACTCCAGAAGGTGTTCCGTTATAGCCTGTGGCTTTAATTTTTTTATCTTGTCCAACAATAACTGCACCAACATGAGCTCTAATACAGTTTGAGCGAGTTGCGCAAGTTTTAGCTAAATCCATAAAATATTCATTCCAAGGCTTAATTCCCATAATATTTATACCTTCATTTTTATTTGTATCCCTGACTAAATTATATCACTAAAAAATTAGTTAGGATAAGAAATTTTGCCTAATACAACAGATTTGTCAGCACCTGTACAAGACGGAACATTGTTAGGGATTCTATAATAATTGCAATAGGCTAATAGAGCAAATGCCATAACTTCTTTAAAGTTATTAGAAATTCCATAATCTTCATGAGTTTTAAGTTCAATATGTTTAGGGATATAACTTCTTAAAAGTTTCATCATATATTTATTATAAGCTCCACCGCCACCAATTATAACTTCGTTGATATGTGCGTTTGGATAAACAAATCTCTCATACGCTTGCGCAATTGTTTTTGCAGTAAGCGCAGTTAATGTCGCAATAATATCTTCAGGGTTTTCAGGTGCAAATTTCAAAATATTTTCGATGTACTTAGGTGAAAAATATTCTCTACCTGTGGTTTTAGGAGGTGAGATGAAATAATATTCATCTTCTAAAAGACAGTTTAGCCAACTTTCAGATATTGTTCCGCTCTTAGCGATTTCTCCATCTTTGTCATAAGGTTGATTAAAGAATTTTTTAACACAGTAATCAATCATAATGTTACCGCAACCTGTATCAAATCCAAATGGAAGACAATCGTCTGAAACAACAGTTATGTTTGATATTCCACCTATATTTTGAACAGCTGCATTTTTAAACCATTGACGATCAGCAAAACAAACTAAAGGAGCACCTTGTCCCCCGTGAGCGATGTCTGCTTCTCTAAAATTTGATACCGTCATACATCCTGTTTTTGCTGCAATTACCGAACTATCTCCAATTTGTAATGTGCTTTTTAAACTGATGTCATCAATTTTTTCATCATAAGGGAAATGATAAACTGT
>CALUUV010000042.1 GCA_944324055.1 Candidatus Gastranaerophilales bacterium
ACGCCATTCTACATCGTGCTGTCTAGCAGTCAGTGATAATAATCTTGCTTGTGATGATGACATTCCCATTTTGAATCGATTCCCTAAAATACGTACATAAAAATAGATCTATACTTGAAATAACGGAATAAATTGAATAATCTTTAGATAAATAGCAAAAGTTTTACAATTATTAACACTTATTATAAGAAAAAAATTTAAGCACCAAAAAGCCCTGTATTTACAGGGCTTAAGAAGATATCTTCAAGGGTAAATGACTACTTGTAAATTCCTATTGCATTTGATAATGCTATTCCACCCTTAACAGGGGGCTTGTTAACTATGCTGCCATTAACATACATTACGGTTGATCCACCACCATCAAGATTCATTGCATTCACGCATCCTAAACTTTGCATAAAATAAGCTAGCTCGTTAAGTGTTAAACCTATTGACGATCCTTCACGACCATCTGCGGTAACTAAGATAACATGATTATCTTTTGTATAACCAATCGCGGTTCTTGGATTACGTCCTCCTATACAACCAAGCTTTTGAGCGGTCATATCAACAAATATTTCTCCGTCTTTCACTAAATATGGACCACCACTTATTATATGCTTTACATTCTTCCAATTAGGAGCCGGATTTACATCCAGTGAAACTCTATCCCCAACTTTTAATGATGTCAATTTACTTGCTGGACCAACTATTACGTAACCATTTTCTGGGATTTCGCATCTTGAAACAGTAATCATCACAACTTTGTTATCTTTAACTACAATTTGTTTTCCATATTTTGGAGTTATAGTTGAATATGTTCCCCAATCCGGAGTATAAACAATTAAATTAGTTGATAACATTCTTGGTTGATTAATATTATCAAGTTGGATTTTATCAAAACCTCTATGCAATGTAGCTTCAAACTTCAACCTATCCATTGCAAATCCATCATCGAAAAATCCCATTGATACCCTATTATAGATAGGACCTGTATAAGTTTTTCCATCAATCATTAAAGTTCCTAATGGACAACCAGTTTGAGGTTTAAAAAAAGCACCATTTATTGCAACTAATGAATTACTTCTCTTCGCCATTGATGTAATAGACGCCTTTCTTTGTAACTTAGATGAAGCAATAACTGGTGCAATTTTCAACTCAGGATTTATACTTAAATCTGTTTCGATAACATTTATTCTTACAGGCTTACCTTTATAATACTTAGTTAATCTTATATGTTTTAACCCATTATCAACGGTATAAATTGTTCCATACTTATACTTACGTTTGATTTGTTGATTGAACTCTAAAATCTTATTTTCTTCAGCAACTTCTTCTTGAATTATGTTCTCATCCGCTCGCATACTATTTATTATTGGTGAGGCTGCAAGACCATTTACAATTCTAACATTCTCAGCCAATACATAAATGCTTTGGGAACACAAGAGCCCATAAAGCAACGCTAAATTAACTCCTATCAACAGAAGTTTTTCGACATTCGGTCGTAAATAAGTGGTATCCATTTGTGTCACCTATGTTTTTGAAGTAACGCAGATACCTTTTTTATTAGAGAGTGGTGTGGGGCATAACACTCTTCAGGTCAAGCACTCTTTTTTGCCTTGTATCCTTACACTATAATTATAACGTATGTTACAACCTTTTTCAATCCCTAAAACCCAACAATAACAATAAATTTACAAAACTAAATAGTGTATAACCTACACAATATAAGGATTGTAAGGCGTACACTTATTATTTTGTTAACTTATGTAAAAAAAATAAGCAAAGGTTCCTATATTACTAAAGTTTTACCCCAAAATACCGTTGACCGAATTATAGGAATATTTTAGGAATCGCGCGCAAATATGGGTATGTCATCATCACAGGCTAGACTGTTGTCATTGACAGCAAGACAGCACAATATTGAATTAAAGAGTCAGCGCTTGCAGGCTGAAAAGCTTCGCATGGCGAATGATTCTGACAACGCCTACAAAAATTACCTAAATGCCCTAGAATCAACTAAAACTAACGCCTTGATAACTCTTCAAGACGGTACTATTGGTGACACATTATTAACTGCGGATAAAATATTTACCTATCATACCCTTAGCAAACAATATTCCTTAAAGAACAATGAGGGTAAAACCCTTGTGTCTTCTACAATGCATAATGCCTATAAATCAACAAACTCATTGCACGAATTCCTTCAACATTTTGGGCTTATAGCAGATGCAGAATACACAGTACCTGACGTGGAAAGGAATCCAGCGTACGATCAGGCTATAAAAGACTGGGAAAATGCTCACGACAAATGGGAAGAAGACATGAAACAGTACGAAAAAGACTACGACAAATGGTTAGATGACCATGAGTACTGGGAAGATGTTGACCATCCTGGTTGGGAAGCAAGTGAACCAGACCCGACAGACCCTAAATACAACCCAACAACTGAAAACTTGGGTGACAAATTCATGCAAGCTGGTAGTAGCTGTTATAATTCTGCACTTAGGGGTGGTATTGGCTGTTATGCTCATATCTTAGCCCATATTATTGACTACGGTGACACAACAGGATTTGGTAATGATGGCTATAATGAAAGTTGGTATAACGGAACTCATAACCGATATACAACTAGTACAGGTGAAAGCTTTGTAATTTCAGGTAGTGATATTACAGGTGCTGGTATGGATGATGACGGTGGGTCAAAATGTCAAACAATGAAAGAAGTTTCAGATAAAATCAACGATGAAACTAAATTCTTAGCTGCGAAAAAAGATGGAGAAACTTGCAATATAGATGCTTCATCAACAGAAGGAGAAAAACTTATAAGTAAATGGAAGCCTGATGGTTCATTAAAATCAATCAAACAATGGGCTAAAGATTTATATTATCTTTGTATGTATGATTCAACTGCAAGAAAATATAATTATGAAAAACTAGGACTTACTAAACAAGAAATGATTGATAGTGTTACAGACTTCCAAGAAGGTTTAGCTGGTTCTGTAAGCTTTGATGAAGAGCTATATAACCAAGACCATAACATTTGGATTAACGATGAACCTCAAGAACCAATGCCTCCAGTTAAACCTGAAGAACCAATTCTTGAAGACTTTACTAATGGTATTCCTGAAGAAATTGTTAAACCTGATAAAACAATTCAAACTACAACATTCACAAACGAAAATGAAGCTAAATGGTACATTAACCAATGGTACAAAATGGAGGGACTAGATAAGACTCCAGAAATAAAAGATGAGCGTGTATTCAATACAACAACAAATACATACATGCACATTTACTCAATTGAAAATGTAACAAAATCAAATACTACATATAGTACAAATCAAGATTGGGGTACAGAAGAAAACGAAAACTACTTAGTAATGAAAGACGAAATGCTACAAAATGATTTGTGGCTACATAATATGATTAATGAAGGATATATCCAAATCCAAGTATTTGATGATTTTGAACATAAATTCATTAACACTTCTGTTGGGGTTGATTCTAGATTAGAAGAAGTTCCGGATGAACAAGAAATCAAAAAAGCAGAAGCTGAATACGAAGCAAAAATGAGAGAAATAAATAAAAAAGAATCTAGAGTTGACGAAGAACTTTCAAAACTTGAGGCAGAAAGATCTGCAATTGATACTCAACAAGAAGACTTGAAGAAAATTATAAGAGATAACGTCGATTTATCATTCAAATTATTCTCATAATAAAAACGGAGTTCATAAATAGAATCTCCGTTTTTTATTATCTAATTAAATTAATTACTAATTATTTGCAGCAAGCACATAAATCAGGAGCTAAAGATTTATAGAAATCATTAGATTGTTCAAATTTATATGCAATGTTAAATAATTTAGCCTCTGCTAATTGAGGAGCCATAATTTGAAGACCAATTGGCATTCCATCTGTATCAAATCCTGCAGGAATACTCATAGCTGGGATGCCTGCCAAGTTAGAAGAAATTGTTGCAATATCTGTTAAGTACATTGCTAATGGATCTTCTGTTTTTGAACCTAAATCGAATGCTGTATTTGGACAAGTAGGTGCAATTAATGCATCAACTTGTTTAAATGCTTCTACAAATTCATCTGTTACTAATCTTCTCATTTGTTGAGCTTTTTTATAATAAGCATCGTAATAACCAGAACTTAAAGCGTAAGTTCCAAGCATTATACGACGTTTAACTTCATCTCCAAAACCTTCTGCTCTAGATTTGCAGTATAAATCTAATAAGTTTTCAGGATTTGCTGTTCTATGACCATATCTAACGCCATCAAATCTTGCTAAGTTTGAACTACATTCAGCAGTTGCTAGAATATAATAAATACCAATTGAGTATTTAATCTTAGGTAAAGAGATTTCAACAATTTCAGCACCTAATTTTTTATAAGTTTCAATAGCATTTTCAATAGCTTTTTGAACACAAGGAGAAAGACCTTCACCCATAAGTTCTTTAACAACACCAATCTTCATACCTTTGATATCATTATTTAAAAATTGAGAATAATGTTCAACAGGTAAGTTTAAAGAAGTAGAATCATGAGGATCATGACCAGAAATAACTTCTAACAAATTAGCTGCATCTTCAACGGTTCTTGAGAATGGACCAATTTGGTCTAATGAAGAAGCAAATGCTATTAAACCATATCTAGAAACTTTACCATAAGTAGGTTTCATACCAACAATACCACAGAAACTTGCTGGTAAACGGATACTTCCACCAGTATCAGAACCTAATGCTAAAGTAGCTTCACAAGCAGCAACTGCAGCTGCTGATCCACCAGAAGAACCTCCTGGAACTTTATTTAAATTCCATGGGTTATGAACTTTTTTAAATGCTGAGTTTTCGTTTGAAGAACCCATTGCAAATTCATCTAAATTAGTTTTACCAACTATTGGAACTAAGTTATTTAATAATTTTTGAGTAACAGTAGCATTGTAAGGTGAAACAAAATTTTCTAAAATCTTACTTGATGCTGTTGTTTTTGAACCAATTAGGTTCATATTATCTTTTAATGCTAAAGGGATACCTGCTAATAATGGTAATTCTTCGCCTTTTGCTATTTTTTCATCAACTTTTTTTGCTGTTTCTAAAGCTGTTTCTTCTGTTAATGAATTATATGCTCCTAATTTTTCATCAATTTCTTTGATTTTATTAATTGTTGCAGTAGTTAATTCAACAGCAGAAACTTCTTTATTTCTTAAAGCTTTACTTTGTTCTGTTGCACTCTTTTTTAATAATTCGTTCATATCTTCTCCTAATATAACATTATTAATTAAATTATATCAGAAAAAGATTTATTGAATAACTAAAATTTTATAATTTCTAAAGGATTTGTAACAGGTTGTTTTTTTCTTAAGTTTTCAAGCTTAGATTGTACATATCCGGCATGTTTTGAATCTGGCTTTAGTTCTAAGAACTTTTTATAATATCTTTTTGCATCTGTTTTTTTATTCATATTTTCAAAACATACACCCATGCCTAAATATGCTCTGTGATAATTTGCATTTAATTTAATTATTTTAAAGAAGATTTTACTTGCTTCAAAATATTTTCCATTGCAAATTAACAATGATGCTTTATGCGCATAAGCTTTTAAGTATCCAGGTTTTGTTTCAATTAGCTTGTCATAAATAAGCATTGCCAAATCTTCTTCCCCAACCAATTCGTGAGCTAATGCTAATTGTATTTGAGCATCTGCATTATTTGGGTTTATAACAATAGCTTTTATTAATACTTCAATTGCATTTTCAGGATGTCCGTTAAGTAAGTAACATATACCTAGTTCGTAATATGTTTCGAATTTTGCACTTTCTTGCTCAGCTGCTTTTAATAAACATTCTATTGCTTTATCGTAATGACCTAAGAACTTATAAGAAACACCCAAACCATAGTAAGAATCAGGGTTATTTCTTTTAATCATGATTGATTGTAAATATTTTGAAACAGACTCTTGATGAAGATTCGCAAAACGCAATGCATCACCTCTTACACATAAACGGTAAGCTTCAGAAGTTTTTTCTTCTCTATTAATTTTTATAGCGACATCAGATACAGAACTTGTATCTTTTTTAATATCAATCTTCATCAACCTCTCTCCACAATAAAATTGTATAGATTTAAATTCACTTGGGTAACATCCGTTTGGTTGATATTTATAGACCATTGGATTTATATTTTTGAATATGATATAAACATAATATGAATAAATTGCTGGCAGTTGTTTTATTAATATTTATGGGGAATACGGCATTTGCACTGGAAGAAGTAAGTCTAGGAGAAATGCCGAAAGAAACTTATAAAATTCCTGAACAACAAAAAACAATTTCAGGTTCTTTGCTGATTAATGATACAAAAAAAATTGATGAGCTTATTGAGCTTCAAAAAGAAAAAGATGTTGCGGACATTGAACTTCTTTGGAAGGGTACTGTTGAAAACAATAAAGTTATAGAATTTGCATTAAAAAAACTTGCAACACCTGAGAGCGAAAGACGTATTCACGCATCTTTAATGTCAAAAACCTTATCAGCAATTGTTACAGGTGCATCATTTGTTCCTTGCATGATGTCTAGTAATATGGCCGTACAAACATCAGCATTTTCGGCTGGTAGACTTGCTCAGTCATTAATCAATAGAAAAAATGTACCTCAAGAAGTACCTCTAACCGATACAGAATTGATTGAACTTGCAGGCTTAATTGAAGATTTACAAGACAACATAATATCAACTTACTATAACTACAAAAATGCACTTAACGCATTAAAAGATACACGTTCAAGAATGATTTTGTATAACAAAAATTATGATAAAGCTCTTGATAAAAACGATTTACTAGATATCGCAATATCATCATCACTATATGACAATTTAAAAATCCAAGAATATCAAGAAGAACAACTTGCGAGAAAATATCATTCAACATTGCAAAGGCTTGCAGGTAAAACAGCAGTTGATAATTTGTCAATATATCAATATGACTTTAGCTCTGCTCTTGTAAAGGAGGGAGTTAAATGAAGAAATTAATCATAGCTGCATTTTTAATTATGTTGATGCAAAATTTATCAGCCAATGCAATAACTTATGATGACTTAAACACTGTAAAAGAACCCGCATATAGAGTTGGGGTTACTGACGATGTTGAAAATAAGCTTGAAGCAGTTTCAAAAATCGAAAAAGCAAAAATTAGAATAGAAACTCAAAATAAAGTAGAAAATCTCACTTATGCAGACCTTAGTATTAAAAGAATCTCTGCAGAGATATCACAATCCCTAGAAATGGACTATGATGAAATGCTTGCAGATTTATCTATACTTTGGCAAGGGGCAGCAACAAACAGTGATACAATTAAATATGCACTATATAAGCTTGCAAACCCTGATAAAGATAAACCGGATAACAGTGCAATCAAAAAAGTTTTAACAAGTATAGCCAGTATGTCCAGCCTTGTAGGTGCTACAACAGGAAACCCATTGCTGGCATGTGCTTCTTTAATAGGTGGGAACACACTTGGTATTATGTCTCAAGATACTAAAGCACTAAACTATAAATATACTAAGGTTAATGATGCAGACATGATTATCTTAGTTAGAAAAGTTGATGAACTACAACAAAAAGTAGTTAACGCATATTTTGATTACATGACAACCAGAAAAATCTTTGAAATGACCCAAGACATGGCAGAAAAAAGGCAACTGAACTATGATAGGGCTCAAAACTCATCAAGAGAAATAATTTTGATAACCGACGCTTATTATAGAGAATCATTAAACCAACTAGCAAAAGCTAAAGGCGATTTTGCAGATGCAAGATCAAGACTAGAGCAACTTGTAGGTAAAGATATTTTTAAACAATTTGAATCTAATATTGCAACTCGAAAATCTTGAAAAAATGCAAAAATTGGTATATATTAAGACTTAAGAGTATACAATTATTTGAGGCAGTATGGAACTAGAAAAATACATCAATAAATGTTTAGACGAAATTATTGAGGGTAAACATTTAACAATAAATAGAGAGCAAAGTACAACATATAATATCTTATTATGTTTAAAAAACTATATTGCAAATGATTTTGAACTTTCACTTCAAAATATAGAAGATGCAAGTCTTTTATTAGATTCAAACGATATAATAAACAAAATCTTTTATGAGTTTATATTAGGCTATATAAACTACAACGAAAAAAATAATACATACATGCTTCACTACAATAACGCTAAGAAATTAGCAGAAAAGAATAATAAACAAGAATTTTTATCATTATTAACAGAAAAAATTAATAAGATAAAAAATGGCAGCATGTACACAACATCTGTAAAAAAAGACCCGCTTTTAGCACTTGTTAAAATTGGTCAAGCAGTTGCAGCTGAAAAAAATATTGATACATTGATGAAAACCATTGCAGAAGAAACAAAAGAAGCAATGCAAGCAGACAGATGTACAGTATTTTTATACGACAAAGAAACAGACGAATTATGGTCAAAAGTTGCACTTGGACTTGGCAGCACTGAACTAAGATTCAAATCAAACCAAGGTTTAGCAGGTCACGTTTTCCAAACCGGAGAAACAATAAACATCAAAGATGCATATTCTGACAGCAGATTTAATAAGAATATCGACAAAGAAACAGGATACAAAACAAAAACTATTCTTTGTATGCCAATAAAAAATATTGAACAAGAAATTATTGGGGTATTCCAAGTCTTAAATAAAATTACAGGCTACTTCACAGAAGAAGATGAAGATTTGCTAGTAACAATTGGTTCAAGTGCAGGTATTTCATTAGAAAATGCCACATTATTCGCAAGACAAGAAGAACTATTAAAAGAACAAAAGAAAATATTCGATAGCTTTATAAGTACACTCGGTGCTTCTATCGATGCTCGCGACAAAATCACATCAGGTCATTCTACACGAGTTAGAATGTACTCAACTTTAATAGCTGAAGCTTTTAACCTTCCTCAAAATGATATTGAAATTATTCAAAAAGCAGCAGCATTACATGATATAGGAAAAATCGGGATTAGAGATTCTGTTCTTCAAAAAGAAGGGAAATTAACTCCGGAAGAATATCAACATATTCAACAACACGTTGAAATTACACATAATATTTTAGAAAAAATTAATATGTCTGATGAGTTTAAATTAATTACAGAAATAGCTTGTTCTCACCACGAAAAATATGATGGTTCAGGTTATTACAGACATCTAAAAGGAGAAGAAATTCCTTTTGGCGGAAGAATCCTAGCAGTATCAGACGTATTTGATGCAATCACATCAAAAAGACACTACCGTGATAAAATGCCTATCGTTAAAGTTATAAGCATTTTAATCGGAGATTCTGGAACACACTTTGATAAAAATGTTGTTGATAAATTCTTATCAATAACTTTAGATAAAATTACAGAAGTATTCTTAACAGAAAATCATTTAGTATTAAGCGAAAATGACAAAGTACTTCTTTCAAAATACACTTTGTTGGATTTGTATAACAAAATTAATGCAGGTGAAAACACTGAATTAGTTAACAAATTCAATTTTTACTATACAGGAAATTTAGTTAATGTCGCTCAATGTTAAAATAATACTTACTTTATTAATATCTTTTACCTTGTCATACTCTGCAATTTCAGAAACAGTATATGACCCAATTTTACAAACAGATATTATAAAAGTTGAGCCAATAAAAAAACAAAGCTATAATATTACATTCAAAAAGAATGTAGCAAATGCTATTAATAGATTTGAGAATCTAAACATTAAAATAGCTTATGATGATTTTTATAACTTAATATCTCAAAATCAAAAAAGTGATTTTTATCTATTATTACTCGCAAGTAAAACAGCAGAATTAGGATTTTTTGATTTATCTAATTACGCATTCAGTAAGGTTGAAGATTTAGATATTTCAAATACAAGTATTGAAGAAATAAAAAGATTCTATCACCCTGCTAAAAAGATGACCAAACAAGATACAATTATACTTGCAGAGTTATATTCTAATATTGTATATAATGACCAAGCAAAAGAAACAGTTACAGAACTTGGGTTATACCAAAACTTATTAAGAGAATATGATTATGCAAATTATATAATGGCGCTTGGTTGCTACAAATTAAATGATATCGAACAAGCTAAAGAATATATCAAAATAGCAACACAAATGAACCCTAAAAACGTTAATTATAAAATTTTAGAATCTCAAATATACAAAGGAGATAAAAAAGGTAAAATTACGAAAAAAATGCTAAAGAATATATGTTCTGAAAAATTCTATTTATCAGAACTAAACAAAAAAATCTCAGCATCAAAAGAATACATTTTATACTTATTAGCAGAAAAGCCTTATGACAAAGATTACCATTTAGGAAATTATTATTTTGCAGAAGGTGATTTCCAAAAAGCAACCAGAGTATTCATGGGAGCAACAACAAAAAATAAAAATAACAACGCAAAAATGTATTCAATGATGAGTAGATGTTATTTTGCACAAGGCGATTTTAACAAAGCAGAAGAATATGCTAACAAAGCATATAAAATTACTACATCAGATGAAAATTGCTTAATCACTTTGGGGGATATTGCAGCAAAAAATGGGAACTATAAATCAGCAATAAAATATTATAAAGATGCAAGTTCTAATGAATCTATTAGACAAGAAGTATTGGAAAAAATGGCATCAACATATATAAAAATGTCAAGTCCAAAACGTGCAAATGACATCTATAAAGAACTTATAGAAGATTATGGAACATCATATGTTGCATACTATAAAATAGGACTTATTACCCCAGAAAAAGAAATTGATTATCTAAAGAAATCCGCATCAATAAACATAAACTACCAAGAAGCTTGGATTGATTTAGCAAGAATAATGATAGACAAAGGGAACTATAAACTAGCAAAAGATTATTTATCAATTGCAAACTATCTTGACGACAACAACTTTAGATACTATTATTATCAAAGTCTCTTAAAGAAAAAAGAAGCAGAAAACAATTATAAAAATAGTACAAATAAAATAGACAAGGTTGCAAATAATATATGAAATACAACGTATTAATAGTAGAAGATCATGAACTAACACGCTTTGGATTAAAAACTACATTCGAGGGTGTTGAATATGTAAATACATTATTTGAGGCAAAATCTGCAGAAGATGCCTATATAATAGTGAAAGAGAACAAAATAGACCTTGTTATTATGGATTTAGGCTTACCGGAAATTGATGGAATCTCAGCATCAAAAGAAATCAAAAAGATAAATCCGAATATAAAAATAGTTGTACTAACATCACACAGCGACGAAAAAGATGTTTTGAATAGCTTAAAAGCAGGTGCAAATGCATATTGTTCAAAAGAAATTAACTTGGATAGATTAATCCAAGTAGTAAATTCAGTCTTAGATGGAGCATCATGGTTTGATCCAAGCATTTCTAATATTGTATTGAAAGCAGCAACAAACACCCAAATGAATGATGCAACTGAGGCAAAAGAATTATATAATTTAACATCGAGAGAGACACAGATACTTAAATTAATAACAGAAGGCTACAGTAATATAGAAATAGCTAAACAACTGTTTGTAAGTGTTAATACGACAAAAGTACACGTGGCTAGTATTTTACAAAAACTAGAAGTTGATGATAGATTGCAAGCAGCAATCAAAGCGCTTAAGGAAAATATAGTTTGAGGGAAACATGGAAGATTTTGCAAAAATACTAATAGTAGATGATAATCCGAAATATTTACAAGAAGCATTACCAATGTATGGTTATGATGTGGTAGTTGCGACAGATGGAGTTGAGGCGTTAAAAATATTATCAAAAGATTATGACTCTATTAACCTAATATTATTAGACGTAATGATGCCAAACATGGATGGCTGGGATACTTTAAAAGCAATTAGAAACAATAAAAACACAAAATATATACCAGTAATCATGATAACAGCAGTAAGTGAAGAACATAAAATTGTATCAGGCTTAAAAATTGGAGCAGATGACTACATTGTAAAACCATTTGTATTACCAAATCTATTAGCAAGAATCGAAGCAATTTTAAGACGTTCAAAATGGCAAAGTGAAAAAGCTCCAACAATGGATATATCAATTAAACCAGATGGAGATATTGAGCCATTAACAGAAAGAGAAAAAGAAGTTCTTTCATTAGTAGCAAAAGGTGCAAGTAACCAAGATATAGCAAAAAAATTATTTGTAAGAGACGTAACTGTAAAAACACACATGAATACAATTTTCAAAAAATTAAAAGTTACTAATAGAACACAAGCCGTATTACTAGCACTTCAAACCAAAATAATCAGTTAGAGGAGAATCAATCATATGATGACAAAAGATGAATTAGTTAACCTATTACAAGAAGATATTGCAGAATTCAATCAATATATTGAAGATAATAAAGATACAGGAATTGACTTAACAGAAGTTGATTTTTCAAATATCACTGCATCAGATGCAAACTTTATTAATGTAGATTTATCATCATCAAGCTTTGCAGATTCACATCTAACAAACGTAAAATTTGAAAATTGTGATTTAACATCATCAGATTTTACACGTTCAAATTTAGCAGAATGTTATTTCACATCATCAATCCTAAATGGTACAGATTTTAGCTATGCAACAGTTGATTATTGCAATTTCAACGAAGCTGATATGGCTGGCTGCGTATTACAAGAAACTGATTTAACTAATTCTGATTTATCAACAAGCTACAACTTAAATGCTTGTAGATTTGATGATGGAACAGTATGGCCGGATAATGACTTACTACCAGAAGATTTTGATGGAATGTATTCTGCAGATTTATCATCTTTAAAAGATGATGAAGATGAAGGTGGTAATCAAGACTATTAGTATCGGATAATAGATTTTTTTTATAAAAGAATTAATATTAAGGTATGGAAAAAAATTATTACGAAATCTTGGGTATAAAACCTGATGCGACTGATAATGAAATAAAATCAGCCTTCAGAAAGCTTGCAAGAAAATGGCACCCGGATGTTGCAGGTAATTCTAAAGATGTCGTAAATAAATTCAAAGAGATAAATGAAGCCTACGAAATTTTATCTAATCCAGAAAAAAGAAAGAAATATGATACCTTAAGAGGAATATTTACACAAACACAAACACAAAATAAAACCTCAGAAACAAAAACCGAGAAGAAACAAGAAGAAAAAAATACAACGGCCAAAGAAACAAGACAAACAAAAAACACTCAACAAAAAGGGCCTGAAAAAAGAGCAACCCAAGGTGAGCAAAAGAAACAGGAACAACAAAGTAATAAAAATGCGTTTCAAGATGCTTGGGAAAGTTTCCTGAAGAAAACTAAAGAAGCAGATAAACCAAAACAAAACAAATATACTGCAAAAAAAATTGACGGTAAGGATATCACATCAGAAATTACAATCACAGTATTAGAAGCTCTTCAAGGAACAACAAGAACAGTAAACATACTACATACAGAACCATGTCCAAAATGTCATGGAAGAAAGTTTGCAAATGGCGGAATATGTGCTTACTGTAAAGGAGCTGGTGAAATGTCAGTTCATAAAAAATTATCAGTAAGAATCCCAGAAAAAGTAAAACATGGTTCCAAAATAAGAATAGCAGGAGAGGGTAATCAAGGGATTAATGGAGGTAAAAATGGAGATTTATACCTTATTATAAAAGTCGATACCGAAAATTCAGCATATCAATATGACGGCTTAAATATACTTCAGACAGTACCAGTTGAGCCATACGAAGCAGTTTTAGGTAGTACAATAGAAGTAAAAACACCTGATGGCTATGTCCAAATGAAAATAATGCCAAATACAATGAATGGTCAAAAATACAGACTAGCTAAAGAAGGACTTGAAAAAGACGGCAAAAAAGGTGATATGATTATAACAATATCTATTGAAATACCAAAAGATTTAACAGCAGAAGAGCGAATTTTATACGAAAAATTAAAACTCGCATCAAACAGAAATATAAGAGAGAAAATATATGACAACTAATAAAGCAAAAATAAAAGAAATATTTGCATCTATCCAAGGTGAAGGATTATATATCGGAACAAAACAATTATTTATCAGATTTTGTGCCTGCAATTTAAATTGCGATTATTGTGATACTCCACACTTACCAACAAATATAAATAATAGAGATTCATATTTTGAATTCACACCAAACGAATTATTAGATTATATCAACGAAAGGTTTGACATACATACCATTAATTATATTTCATTAACAGGTGGAGAACCTTTAATATGGAATGAATTTTTAGCAGAATTCTTACCAAAAGTTAAAACAAAATTTTATTTAGAAACAAACGCAACAATTACAGAAAATTTAGAAAAAATCTTACCATATATAGAAGTTATTGCAGCAGATATTAAACTTCCAAGTTGTTCAGGAATACAAAATTCGTTTGAGCTACATAGCAAATTTTTTGATGTAATAAAACACTCTAAAATAGATTGTGCCATAACACGTCAGTATGATTGTGAAGGTAAAAAGATATTTGCCAAAATAATTTTTGATGACAAGATTACAGATAAAGAAATTGATAGCTGTGTATATCTTGCAAAAACATACGACCTAGAATTAATTTTACAACCAAGAATGATAGGAAATGAGCCATCAATTGATACACCAACAATTATAAATATATTCAATAAATTTATGGCAAAATACAAGAAAATCCGATTGATTCCACAGGTTCATAAGTTCATGGATATCGAATAGGGTAAAATATCACAATATATTAAAATATTTTGTTCATATTGTAACGAAATATCTCTTTTAAGAGCCATTTAGACTTGAAAAAAACAAAACATGTATTAAAATGTATATATAAATTATAACTCTTCAACAACTAGGATATTCTTAAATTATAGGGCGTATGAAAAATGGTTCAAATGGGCTATTACAACTATTACAATAGTGAGCAACATTTAACGGTTGCACGACCTCAAGACCGTTACAAACAAATGATTGCTACATACAAAGCAAATTCAGACAGTTTGCATAGTGTAAATGAAGATCCATACAGCGAAAAGAATTTGGCTGTTAGAGCTTTTGAAAAGAAATTGGCAGTAATAGCAGAAGATAACCGCTCAAAATGCGCAACAGTACATGATGTTTACGAATTACTTGGTAATAAATACTTTGGCAAAGATGGCACAACCTACATGGATAGGTTAAATGCTGACGAAGAAACCAGAGCAATGTATGACAATGAATTAAATGCTACATTATATGGCACATACCACAACTCTAATCTAAAAGACCCACGCATAAAATGGAAAGCAGAAGATTGGGAAAGTCAAGAATTAAAAGACAAAGCGTCTAACCAAAAAATTATCAGTAATCAAATGAATAATCTATTAACAAAGAACGGGATAAACCTCGATTCAGATGAGACCTTATTAATTTCATTCAATCCTTACGAATATTCGGCTACTGTACAGGGGCTAAAAAACAGGAATGATTTGCCGAAAGTGAATGAGCTTCTGAATCGAGGACAGAATGCGAAGGAGTTATTCTACTATACCCTTCAAAATTCTGGCAGTGTAAACCAAGATGCAATAACAAAATGCAAGACCTATCAAAACATTAAGAATTTGACCGGAGAAGATTTATCACAATTAACTCTTAAAGACGGTAATTTCTATACAGAAGATGGAAAAAATATCTTGTCATTGGTAAAACAAGGCATCGAAAAAGATACACTTATCCCTAGAGATTTTAAAAATGTTGCATACGACTATTCAAAAGGCCTATTAGAACAAGTTGCACAAAGAGGCTTTAATTCAATGCCTGATTTAGACTTAACAATAGGCTATTCAAAAGATTATGGGTTCTTCTCAACAAGTAACATTATGTATGTAGCATAATATTGAAATCAAAATGCTTTCTTGGTAAAATTATCTCAATAGAAAAGGATGAGATAATTATGTCAAAGAGAGTATTATTATGTATTATGGATGGTTGGGGAATAAGTAATGCAGGACACCCTGAACATGATGCAACAAGTCTTGCACACCCAATCAACGTACCAAATCTAATAAAAAATGAAGCATCAACAATTATTCACGCAGACGGTGAATATGTAGGATTACCAGAAGGTCAAATGGGTAACTCAGAAGTAGGACACCTTAACCTTGGCGCTGGTAGAATCGTTTATCAAGATTTATCAAAAATCAATAGAAGTATTAAAGATGAATCTTTCTTTAAAAATGAAAAATTCTTAGCTGCAATTGAACATGCTAAGAAAAATAATTCAGCACTACATATCTATGGTTTAGTATCAACAGGTGGAGTTCACTCATCACTAGACCATTTAGAAGCTTTAATAAAAATGGCTGCTGATAACGGATTAACTAAAGTTTATGTTCACGCATTTTTAGATGGAAGAGATACACCACCTGCAAGTGCTTGTGAATATTTACAACCAATAGAAGATGAATTGAAGAAATATAATCTACCAAAAATCGCATCAGTTATTGGTCGTTACTATGTAATGGATAGAGACAACAGATGGGATAGAGTAGAAAAAGCT